>CALIRN010000320.1 GCA_938042265.1 uncultured Eubacteriaceae bacterium | reverse complement strand
GGATAAAAAATTTGCTGTTACCATTGCCAGACAATATTGCAGCGGCGGTCATGAAATAGGCGAAAAGCTTGCAAAGAAGCTTGGCGTTGATTTTTACGATAAAGAGCTTATTGCCCTTGCAGCCAAGAAAAGCGGATATGCCGAAAGTGTTTTTGAAAAGGCCGATGAGGTGGCTACAAATAGTTTGCTTTATTCGGTGGTTATGGGCTCGTATCCTATGAACTCACTGTTCTTCCAGAATAACAATATGCTTACCAATGATACTCTCTTTGCAATACAATCCAAGGTAATCAAGGAGCTTGTGCAGGAAAAGTCTGCGGTAATTGTAGGCCGTTGCTCAAATTATATTTTAAGGGATGAGCCTAATCTTGTAAGGGTTTATCTCAGAGCTGATACGGAGTTCAGAAAAAAGCGTTTTATGGAGCTGTACGGTGATGAAAATACTAAGGAAAAGGATATTGAAGGTATACTTATAAAGGCTGATAAAAAACGTGCAACCTATCACAGCTATTATTCGGGTAACGAGTGGGACAGTGTCAACGGCTACGATATAGTAATCAATACAGCCAAAATAGGCATTTACGATGCTGTGGATCAGATAATCGCTTATCTTGAATCGGTTGTGAAATAAAATTATCTTTGATAAAAATTATTGGCATTTATTTATAGGGGTGTTCATTTTGGGCACCCTGATTTATTTATTAATGGAGGCTTCAGCTTGAAGAGTTTTTTTACGGAAAACAGAAAATCATTTATGAAGAAATTGCCGGATAACAGCATTGCGGTTGTTTTTAGCGGTAAGGCTAAAAAAAAGCTTGGTGATGAAAATTATCCCTTTACCCCTGACAGAAATTTTTATTATCTTACGGGTATTGACAGACCAAAGCTTGTTTTAATGCTTGTAAAAAGAAATAATGCTACAGACAGTATTCTTTTTATTGAGCGCTTTGATGAGGTAAAGGCAAAATGGGTGGGAGCTGTTATCGAAAAAAGCGAATGCGAGAAAATTTCGGGTATTACCGATTATAAATATATTGATGAATTTAATGAGATTTTTTCCGATAAGGTTTTTAACGGTCATTTGGAAAATGTCTTTCTTGATCTTGAAAACAGGGATTTTGAAGCTGACAGCAGAGCTTTGTCCTTTGCTGATAAAGTAAGAGCAGGCTATCCTGCGCTTAAAATTTATGATGCACATAATATCCTTGCTGAAATGCGCCGTATAAAAAAGCCTGTTGAGGTAGAAAAAATCACAAAGGCAATAAATATTACCGCAAAGGGCATAAATGCTATGCTAAAAAATGCAAGACAGGGTATGTATGAGTATGAAATTGAGGCTTATTTTGATTTTGAGCTTAAAAAGGCAGGCGTAAAGGATTTTGCCTTTAAAAGCATAGCTGCCTCAGGTAAAAATGCAACAGTTTTGCATTACAGTGAAAATAACTGCAAAACAGGCAGTGATGATTTGATTTTGCTTGATGTGGGCGCCCAGTATGAGTACTATAACGGTGATATTACACGTACCTTTCCCGTCAGCGGCAAATTTACTGCAAGACAAAAGCAGCTTTATGATATAGTCCTTGGGGGCAACAGGCTTATAGTTGACATAATAAAGCCGGGGATAGAGTTTAAGAGCCTTAATATTATCCTTAAGCAGTATTATGCAGGGGAGTTAAAAAAAATAGGTCTTATTAAAATGGATGATGAGGTATCAAAATATTATTACCATGGAGTAAGCCATATGCTGGGGCTTGAAACCCATGACATAGGCAGACATAATGAGGGATTGTTGGAGCCGGGTATGGTGCTTACCGTTGAGCCCGGGCTTTATGTGGCGGAAGAGTGCATCGGTATTCGTATTGAGGATGATGTGCTTGTGACCGAAAGCGGCTGCAGGGTGCTTTCATCGGATATACCGCGTACAACCGAGGAGATTGAAGCGGCTATGGCAGAGGGCAGATAAATGCAGATAGAAAAAGAAACACAGCTTTTTGAGCCTGTAAGAAGACTGCTTGAAAAAAACGGCTATACCGTCAAGGCAGAGGTTATGGATTGCGATATTGCAGCCTTTAAGGATAATGAGCTGCTTGTGGTTGAAATGAAACGGCAGTTTAACCTTAAGGTGGTGTATCAGGCAATGGAAAGACGCTCCCTTACTGATAAGGTATATATTGCTGTCCCCAGGCCAAAGCGCTACAGCGACAAAAATACAAGGATGATGCTTAAAATGCTTAAGGAGCTTGGCATAGGGCTTATAGCGGTGGGCGTTGAGGGAGCACCCATAGCGGAGTTTATTGCGGAGCCTGACAAAACCAAGAGCATTAATTACAGAAAAAAGAAACGCCTTGTTAAAGAGGCAGAGGGCAGAAATATGGATATTAATATAGGCGGCAGTACTCAGCGTAGAATAATAACCGCCTATACCGAGGCATCAGTGCTTGCTCTGTGCCATATGGAGATATACGATACGCTGAATACTGCACAGCTTAAAAAGCTGGGTTACCCCGATAAAGTCAGAAATGCCTTTAATACCAATGCCTACGGTTGGTTTGAAAAGGTAGGCAGGGCAACCTATGCCATGTCGGAAAAGGGCGTGTGTGCTCTTGATGCGGAGGAGAATAAAGAGCTTGTTGAATATTACAGAAAAGAGGTAAATAAAAATGTTTAGGCTTGGAAGAAATGATAAATGCTGGTGCGGAAGCGGCAGAAAATATAAGGCTTGCCATGAAAGAAGTGATGAGGAGCGCTTAAAGCCCTTGATGGAGCAGGGCTACCCCATGCCCGGAAAGGAGCTTATACTTAATCCAGAACAGATAGAGGGGGTTAAAAGAAGTGCAAGAGTTTCCGTCAGCATAATGGATGCCCTTGAGGATTTTATCAGGGAGGGTATTACCACAGAGGATATTAATACCATTGTGCATAAGATGACCATTGAGGCGGGCGGTATACCTGCACCGCTTAATTACGAGGGCTTTCCAAAGAGCGTATGCACCTCGATAAATGATGTAATATGCCATGGTATCCCTGATAATACGGTATTAAAAAGCGGTGATATTATCAATGTTGACGTTACAACTATTTTGGACGGTTATTATTCCGATATGAGCCGTATGTATATGATAGGTGATGTCAGCGATGAGGCAAGGCGTCTTGTTGAGGTAACAAAGGAGTGTATGGACGAAGGTATAAGGTGCATAAAGCCATATATGCCTGTTGGTGAAATAGGCAATGTTATACACGATATTGCAGATAAAAACGGCTATTCCGTTGTCAGAGCCTTATGTGGGCATGGTGTAGGGCTTGATTTTCATTCCGATCCTGTGGTAAATCATTTCAGAACAAATAAGAAAACAATGATACTGGTGCCGGGGATGATGCTTACCGTTGAGCCCATGATTAATGCTGGAGACTTTGACTGTGAAATACTTGATGATGACTGGACGGTTGTTACCAAGGACGGAAGCCTTTCCGCACAGTGGGAGCATACGGTGCTTATTACAGAGAATGGCGCTCAGATAATTACTATATAATTACACAATTATGGGGGACGTCTTATGCCTGATTTGTTGTATTTTATTTTATATTACATTCTGCGTGTGCTGCTGATTGCCGGCCTTGCCATATCAGTGCCGCTTATCGTTTTATATATGTCGAAGCGTTATTATCTGAATAAGGCTTTGAAAATGGGTGCGGACCTGTCGTTGCGGCTTCGTATGCATCTTTCTGACTCCAATAATTGCAGGCAGGCGGATTTTGAGGAGCGTTTGGGCTATGCAAGAAACAGCCTTTTAACAGGGCTTGGAATATATCTGCTTATAATAGGCATTAGTTTTGTCAGAACATATATTGATGAGGGCAGATTTTATATTGATGATGGATATATTTTTGTGGCTGTGGTTATAGGTGTATTTGTTTTGCTGTTTATAATTAAGGATTTGATGATTATTTCGCCTTGGGTTACGGTTTATCGTATTAAAGCCTTTAAATGCTTTTCAGTTGCGGGTAAAAACAGTGCTGACTATATATGCTATTATGATTTTATGAAAAAAGAGCTTGCCGCAGGCTGCATAAATGCCTCAGGTCTGTTTGGTATGGGCAATCAAGACGAGAAATTATATGATGTTTTGGCTGTTGCCAAGGGTAATAAGCTTAAGGTAATAGGCAGGGTCAAAGATTAAAAAGGAGATTAGTATGAACATCAAGCTTTGGGACAATGTTCCGTTATATGACGAGAGCTTTAGCAATGAGGATAATCTTAACTGTCCTTCAATGGACAGCTACATAATAGAGGACGGTAGGATACACGGATGCTTTGTTATCTGCCCGGGAGGCGGCTACAGCCACAGGGCGGACCATGAGGGTGGAAATATTGCGGAGGAGCTTAATAAAATAGGCATAAGCGCCTTTGTACTTAACTACAGAGTGGCACCCTATACACACCCTGTTGAACTTGCCGATGCAAAAAGAGCAGTTCGCTATGCAAGATTTTATGCGGATAAATTTAATATTGCCCCAGATAAAATAGGTATTATGGGATTTTCCGCAGGCGGACATCTGGCGTGTATTGAGGCGGAATATTATGATAGATTTGAGCTGTTACCCACAGATGATATTGACAGGGTAAGTGCAAGACCAAACCTTCTGGGGCTTTGCTATCCCGTAATTACGGCAGGCAGTGATATATCACATAAGCGCTCAATGGAGTGCCTGCTTGCCGATAAGACCGAATATATTGAGGATATGTCCTGTGAGGATAATATCAGAGAGGATATGCCGCCTGTATTTCTGTGGCATACCTTTGAGGACAAAAGCGTGGATTGCAGAAACAGTCTGGTAATGGCTGCAAAGCTAAAAGAAAACAATATACCATTTGAGCTGCACTTATTTCCGAACGGCAGACACGGCAGCGATTTGGCGGTGAATGTTGAGGGGACTAATCAGTGGTTTTCTCTTTTTGCAAACTGGCTTAAAAGAAACGGCTTCTGCATATAATTACCTGAGGTGAGTATGTGTGGAACGTATTGCAACACTAAAACATAAGGAAGTTATTAATGTACGTGACGGATTTAGGCTGGGCTTTGTATGCGATGTGGTTATTGACGTTAAATGTGGAAGGGTGCTGAGCCTTATTGTACCGGGGCCAAGTTGCTTTTTAGGCATATTTGGCAGGGATAAGGAGTATATTATTGACTGGTGTTGTATTGTAAGAATTGGTGAGGATCTAATATTAATTGATGCGGATTTAAAGAATTTGCTTAAAAACTGTGAGGTATAAAAATGTACACATATGATGAGGCTGCAGATAAAATATCCCAAATAATAAATATTGATATGTTGGAAAGTGCCACCATAAGCAATCCCGTAAAAAAGGACGGTATATTTAAAATTAAAATTAAAGGAATATCAAAAAAAGGGAAGCAGTGCTTTCAGCTCTCAAAGTATATAGATACTAAAGTAGTTCATGAAAACTGCCCGGGAGATATGCTTATTAAACGAATTGTTGAGCTTATGAGCCAGGGGTTTAAGCAGTGCAGCATTATTGCGGATAATTACCTGACCGTACTTATGAATAAAAAGGGAGAGTTTAAACTGACAGGCATTAAGCCAAACCCTGATGCCATGCCCTGCAGTACGGGACATAACAGGTATAAGAATTATATTTTAAGTGACGGTAAAGTGGTACCATGGATGTATAAGCTTGGGCTTATGGATAAAAACGGTGCGGTAGTAAGCCATAAGCAGAAAAAGTTCAGACAGATTAACCGTTTCCTTGAGATGCTTAAGGATGTGGAGGATAATATTCCGGATAATTCTGTTATTATTGATATGGGTTGCGGCAAAAGCTATCTTACATTTGCAATGTATCATTATTTGAATGAAATTAAGCAAAAAAATATAGGCATAATGGGCTTTGATTTAAAAAAGGATGTGGTTGATTACTGC
>CALIRN010000319.1 GCA_938042265.1 uncultured Eubacteriaceae bacterium | reverse complement strand
CAGGTACGCTGTCCGGCGGAGAATCCCAGAGAATAAGGCTTGCCACACAAATAGGCTCAGGGCTTATGGGAGTACTTTATATACTTGACGAACCAAGTATTGGCTTACATCAGCGTGATAATGACAAGCTGCTTGCTACCCTGCGGCATTTACAAACCTTGGGCAATACTCTTATTGTGGTTGAGCATGACGAGGATACCATGAAGGCCGCTGATTATATTGTCGACGTGGGTCCCTATGCAGGCGCTCACGGCGGCGAAATTGTTTATTCAGGCAGTTGTGAGGGTATTCTTGATTGTGAGCGGTCAATTACAGGTGCCTTTTTAAGTAACAGGGAGAAAATTGCAGTACCTCCCGCACGCAGGAGGGGCAACGGCACATATCTTACAGTTGAGGGAGCTGCTGAAAATAATCTTAAAAATATTAATGTCAAGCTGCCTTTGGGTACTTTTATCTGTGTAACGGGCGTATCAGGCTCAGGCAAAAGCTCCCTTGTAAATCAGGTTCTTTACAAATACCTTGCCAAAAATCTGAACAGAGCCAAAACCCGCCCCGGTAAATGCCGGGAAATTACAGGGCTTGAAAATCTTGATAAGGTAATAGCAATAGATCAAAGCCCTATCGGCAGAACACCGCGTTCCAACCCTGCTACCTATACAGGTCTGTTTGATATGATAAGGGATATATTTGCACAGACTCCAGAAGCTAAAATAAGAGGCTTCCAAAAGGGACGATTCAGCTTTAACGCAAAGGGCGGTCGCTGCGAGGCATGTGCAGGTGACGGTATCATTAAAATAGAAATGCACTTTTTGCCCGATATATTTGTTCCCTGTGAGGTCTGCGGCGGCAAACGCTATAACAGGGAAACCCTTGAGGTTAAATATAAGGGTAAAACAATTTCAGATGTGCTTGATATGACGGTTGACGAGGCTCTTGATTTTTTTGAAAATCTGCCTCGCATTAAAGCAAAGCTTGAAACAATAAAAGCAGTAGGGCTTGGCTATATCAGGCTCGGGCAAAGCTCCACCACTCTTTCGGGCGGTGAGGCACAGAGAGTTAAGCTTGCAACGGAGCTAAGTAAACGCAGTACGGGCAAAACCATATATGTGCTTGACGAGCCCACAACAGGTCTGCACAGCTATGATGTACCGTTGTTGTTATAGAGCACAACCTTGACGTTATAAAAACCGCTGATTACATTATTGACCTTGGCCCTGAGGGCGGTGAGGGAGGCGGCACAATAGTTGCCACAGGCACTCCCGAGGAAATCTCCAAATGTGATCAATCCTACACAGGTCAGTATTTAAAGAAAATGCTATAAAAATTAAGGAGAATAATATGAAAAAGGCAGTACCCGATTTTATACAGGCAAAAAGAGATTTAATGCAGTTTTTCGGCTGCAATGACGATTTTTATATTAAAACCGCAACTAATGACATCTGGTATATCCGAGAGCTTGAGGGCACCTACTTTGTAGGCTGCGGCAGGGAGGATGAAAAAACTCATGAGGCAGTTGTTGTCCGCCGTGACGGTCAGCCTTATATTATTGAAAAGGGCGATTATACAATGGTGGTCTGCATTGAGTGTGTTAAAATTGCCCTGATACTTAAAAATGCAAACAGGAGATAAAAAATCAGGAGCTGCCGAAACACAGAAATTTGTCTGTTTCAACAGCTCCTTTTTTACTAAATTAATCGTTTATCCCTGAACAGGAAATTTATATGATGAATTAAGCACTTTTTGCAATATTACTGCCGAATCATTTGCCGTAAGCGTACCGCTTCCGTCTACATCCAAATAAGGCATATAATCCGATGTTTTTTCTTCAAAAGGCATTATATATACAGAGTTTAATACCTTTTGCAGTATTGTAGCTGCATCATTTGCGCTTAATATTTTACTGTCATCCGCATCACCAAGCAAAAAATTTTCATACGTTATATTGTTTTCCTTTGCATAGATTTCAGCATAAGAACCAGGC
>CALIRN010000318.1 GCA_938042265.1 uncultured Eubacteriaceae bacterium | reverse complement strand
CTCTCTTTACTTATATATTGATTTTATCATATTTTTATGTTTTTTACAATTATAAAGTCCCCTCCGTATTAAATTTTACAAAAATTACGGAGGGGACTTACTATGTCGGTTAAAATAAACTCCTATTTTCAGATGCTTAAATTATATCAGTTAATCAGCATTACACTTATCGCCTGTGACTGCGGCGGAATACTCCTTGTCATCCTAGGGCTGAACTCAGCCTGAACCTTATCACCCTCATCTGCATTAATTCCGTCACCTGCAGTTTCATCCGTAACTATCAGTACAACCTCCGGATAAGGTGCATTTTCATCGCTGCTTACAACATGGATATAACCGTCCTTATTATCCTTAACCACTCCCGTTATTGACAGATTTTCCGTCTTATCATCACTAACGGTACTTTTAAGAATAATTGACTTTGGATTATTCTGCGGGGGCATACTTTCCATCATTGCATCACCGTAAACCACTTCAATCTCACTGCCTTCGGTAATATCAGCCAGGCTTATTTCACTGCTGTTATTGTCCGTAATCATTGTGTTATCGCCAATATGCAATATTACCTCGCCAAGCTCTCCGTCCTGAAAAGATATGGTATTGTCATCAATTTTATTAACAGTTCCAATGCCATTAAGCTCATTAACGGTAATGATGTTTACATCGCTTCCCTCAATTCCTGCCGTAAGACCCATTATTTCGGTAAACAGCTCCACAGGTACAAAAGTCTTGCCCTCTCTTACCTCAGCTGCTCTGCCAAGAGGCATGGGCGCTGTTTTTGCAACGGTATATCCGTCATTGCCTATGGCAAAGGTAATATACACAGCACCCTTTGTAAGAGTAACTGTTTTGGTTTCGGCTATCCACTCAACCTTATAACCAAGAGCCTGTGCAGCCTCTCTTACAGGTACCATTATTTTATCATCCTCAGCTATAGTGGCTGTTATAGCCTTACCGTCAACACTGAAGCTACCTTTATTGTCCGCATAAACGCTTACCGCACCTGCTAAAATTGTACCGGTTAATATTAAAGCAAAAATTCTTTTCTTCATAGTTTTCTCCTTTTCTTTTCTATTACACATATACAGACGTAAAAAATTAAAAAAGGTTCCTAAAAAAGTTGAATTTTATAATAAAAAGGTATACAATATAAAAAATATGAAACGGAGGTATACAGATGATAACCGATAAAATGAAAACCCTTGTAAAAAACGGCTCCGCTATACGTGCCATGTTTGAAGAGGGCAAAATTATGAGAGAAAAGCTCGGAGATGAAAATGTTTTTGATTTTTCTCTGGGTAATCCTTCAATAGTCCCCCCTTCAACGGTAAAAAAAGCAATTTATGATATACTGGAAAATGAGCCTGAAATGCTTGTACACGGCTATATGAATAACTCAGGCTACGAGGATGTACGTGACAAAACTGCCGCTTACATTAATTCACAGCACGGCACAAGCTTTACAAGAGATAATATAGTTATGACAGTTGGTGCAGCAAGTGCCCTTAATATTGCCTTAAAGGTAACAATTAACCCCGGTGATGAGGTTTTGCTTATTGCTCCGTATTTTGGTGAATACAACAACTACATCAGCAATTACGACGGTGTACCTGTGGTGGTATCCCCCGATTATGAAAGATTTTCAATCAATTTTGAAGAGCTGGAGCAGAAAATAACTCCAAAAACAAAGCTAATGATTGTAAACACACCTAACAATCCTACGGGTGCGGTTTATACAGAGGAGGATTTAGTCCGTCTTTCCGCAATACTTGATAAAAAGCAGCAGGAATACGGCACAACAATATATCTTATAAGTGACGAGCCATACCGTGAAATTGCCTTTGGAGGACTTAAGGTACCATACCTTACAAAGTTTTATAAAAATACCTTTGTTGCCTACTCCTATTCAAAAAGCCTGTCTCTGCCCGGCGAGCGTATCGGCTACCTTGTAACTTCATCTGAAATGGAGGATTTTGAGGAAACCATCGGCGCACTTAACGTTGCAAACCGTATACTTGGCTATGTAAACGCACCAAGCCTTATGCAGAGGGTGGCAGGTATGTGTGTTGGACAGACCTCTGATTTATCCGTATACGAGAAAAATATGAATATTTTATACGACGCTCTTACCAGATACGGATACGATATTGTTAAGCCAAAGGGCACCTTTTATATGTTCCCTAAGTG
>CALIRN010000317.1 GCA_938042265.1 uncultured Eubacteriaceae bacterium | reverse complement strand
CACATCATCTTCAAGGGGTTTATCCTTATTATTTTTCAGTTTAAAAAATACCATTTCGATTTCCTCCTGTTCTTATAGAGAAACAGCTTCCTTTTTCTTCTCAGGTGGAGCAATATCCCTCTCCGCATCTGCTTTTTCATCCTTGTCTTTCTCCTTATTTTCCTGTGCCTTTTTGCCTAAATCAAATGCCTGCTCAAGTGTAGGTTTCTCTTCCTTTTTACTTTTATTTTCATTATTGGATATGGTAGCCTCACTGTGTTTCTGAGGACTAAGCTTTTCGGAAAGCTCGTTATATTTTTCTGCTGCCTTTATATCTCCAAAGTCAGCGGCTTTCTTATACATTTCCATAGCTAACTTAAAATCCTGTTTTGTGCCGATACCATTAAGCAGGCAGTCAGCCATATTTCTTATACCGTCAACATTATTCTTTTCGGCAGCCTGCTTATATAACTCAAATGCCTTCTTATCATTTTTGGTAACACCGTTTCCAATGGCGTAACAATCGGCAAGGTTTACCATTGCATAATCATCACCCAACTTAACAGCCTTTTCAAAATGCTTGACAGCCTGTTTTACATTTTGCCTGATGCCGTCACCAAGAAGATAGCACACGGCAAGATTATTCAGGGCATAGGCATCATCTTTTGCAGCAGCCTTTTCGTATAAGGATATGATTTTGTTTTTATCCGTGGAGCTTTGATTTTCAAGGGCAATAGCAAGGTTTCTTTGTGCTGCTGTGTGGTCCTGCTCACTTGCCTTTGTAAGATAATCAACTGCTTTCTGTTCATCAATGGCAACATTGGTTCCCGTAAGATAGCATACACCTAAAATATGTTGTGCATTGGCATTTTTTTCGTCAGCCAATCTATGCAGCAGCTCCATTAAATCGGAGTTTGTGCCATCACGATTGATAACCTCTGCCGAAAAATATTTTTCCGCATTTCCGTTTTCAATATCATTTATTATTTCAGTGTTTATGGAAGTTATTTCAGAATGCTTACGAGCTTTTATCGTATCATTTGATATTTCTTCCATTGCTTTCTGCTTTTTAACTGTTTCTTCATCAATTTCAGCAGTTGCTCCGTCGTTTATTGCTTTAAAGTCCTCAGTGGTTATTTCACTGTCAAACTTAACCTGTCCTTGAAGCTCCACATTTGGAACATTCTCAGCCAAACGGCTTACAGCCTCTTTTTTAGGACTTTTGGAGCGGTGTTTTCTTCTTTTCCTTGACATAATTTACTTCCCCCTTTTTATGTTTTCTGCAATGCGGTTAGCCTTTGCGGATACAACACAACAGCAATATAATGTAAATACGACAGTTATAGCGAATGCTATTAAACATACGGTCATTGGTCAGTCCCCCTTTTTCTTGTTAAATTCCAACCTGAAATTTACATAAGTATTTGTATCATCAAGAATTACATCTGCCTCATAGGCTTTTCCTGTTTTTTCGCTGTAAAGGTCTTTAAAATGAACCTTACCGTCTGCAAGCAGTTTCTTTGCAACAGCTTTTGTTATTTCTTTTTTCTTGGTTTTAAAGAACCTGTCCTTTTTCCAAAGCTTAAAAGTACATTCATCATTTGAACAGTAGAAATTTTGCTGTCCCTCATAAATATCTGAATTACATCTTGGGCATTTACCGATTATTTCTCTTTCAGAAAAAATATTTATATCCGCAGTAATGGTGGTATCAGATACCAATTCCGAAACAAAATCCTTAATATCAGCAATAAACAATTTGCTGTCTGCCTGCCCCTTTGATATAAGTACAAGCCTGTTTTCCCATTCTGCTGTAAGTTTGGCAGATTTCAGTTTTTCGGGAATGCACTCAATTAACTTTTTACCTTTATCCGTTGCAGTAAGCTGTTTATTTTTTCTCTCCGCATAACCTCTTGAAATGATGGTTTCAATGATGCCGGCTCTTGTTGCGGGAGTGCCTAAACCCTTTCTCTCAACCTCATCTGTATCATAATCCGAATTGCCTGCTCTTTCCATAGCAGAAAGAAGGGTATCTTCTGTATATGGCTTTGATGGTTTAGTATAATTCTCAACAATTTTTGCAGTGGCATTGTATTGGCTGTCAATGTATATATTCGGCAAGGAAGTTTCCTTTTCGGTTTCTTCAGGCTTGCTTTTGATAAAATGAAAAAAGTTATCATCAATCTGACGATAACCTTTGTTTGTAACGGTCTTTCCTTTTGCCTTAAATATAACATCATTGCAGTTAAAGGTAATTGTGGAGTTTTCATATTCGTACCTTTCGGCAACAGCCGTCAAGAGCCTTTCGGAAATAAGATACAATATTTTTCTGTCTGTGTCGGTGAGCGTTGAAAAGTCCAGAGTTCTTATATTTGCAGTCGGTATAATTGCGTGGTGGTCTGATACCTTGCTGTTATTCATAACAGGCTTAATATTTGCATTTGCCCGTGTAAGTGTTGTACCTTTTGCAAAGTCTGTTATATCCGTAAGTATCCCTATGATTTCTCTTGCCGTATTTTCCATATCCTCTGTAAGATAACGGCTGTCTGTCCTTGGATAAGTAGACAGCTTGCTGTCATAAAGCCGCTGAACACTGTCAAGTGTCTGCTGTGCCGTAAAACCAAATATCTTGTTTGCCTCCCTCTGCAATGTGGTAAGGTCATACAGTTTAGGCGGATTGACTTTCTTTTCTTCCTTTGTTATATCAATAACCTTTGCTTTACCAAGCATACAAGACTTCAAAATTGCTTTGGCTTCATCAAGGGAAATTATTCTGTCTGTAAAGGCACTGAAAGCACCACAGTTCAGTTCAATGATAAAATATTTTTCCTTTTTGAAATTTGCAATTTCTCTGTCACGATTTACAATCATTGCAAGGGTGGGTGTCTGCACCCGACCAATGCTTAACGGCTTGTCACTTTTATAGAGGGTGGTGTAAAAACGTGTAGCATTTATTCCCACAAGCCAATCGGCTCTTTCTCAGCATAGTGCAGACTTGTAGAGATTGCCATATTCCGAGCCGTCTTTCAGATTTTCAAAGCCTTTTCTTATAGCACTGTCCTCCAGTGAGGAAATCCAAAGCCTTTTAAAAGGCTTTTTGCAGTCTAAAAGCTCATAGATATATCTGAAAATCAGCTCACCCTCACGTCCGCTGTCGGTAGCGCAAATAAGCCCCGTTACACTGTCACGCTTCATTATTTTTTCCAGTATATCAAGCTGCTTTTTTGTATTACTTATAGCCTTTATTTTAATTTCCTCAGGGATAATCGGCAGAGTATCGGCACTCCATTTTTTTAAGCCTAAGTCATAATCCTCAGGGTCATAAAGTGTTACAAGATGACCTACCGCCCATGAAATAACATATTTATCATTGTATAAAAATCCGTCGCCCTTTTTTGTGCACTTAAGCACTCTTGCAATATCCCTTGCAACCGAGGGCTTTTCCGCAATTATTAAGTCCATATTTACCTCTTATTTCTCAGTCCATTTTCCGCTAACGTATCTGCCCACAAACAGGACGGAACGGAATATCCAGTCCATAACCATTGCAACCCATACACCTACAGCTCCCCAGCCAAGCCATTTGCCTAAAATGTAGCTGAATAATATTCTGAATATCCACATCGAAAATATGGCAACCACCATAGTATACCTTACATCATTTGACGCCCTCAGAGCATTGGGCAACGTAAAGGACAAAGGCCATATAAGCATTGCACAGCCATTATGGATAAATATAAGTACTGTGGCAAGCGCCAGTGTTTCGGGGGAAAGGCTATATACCCTCAGTATCAAAGGCAAAGTCAGCAGCAAAGCGCCATCAAGCACCGCCATAATTGCATATACTATCTTAAGAAGCTTTTTTATATAGTATCTTGCCTGACTGTAATCACATGCTCCTACACACTGACCCACAACCGTAATCATGGCAAGCGATATTGCCTGTCCGGGTATTGTACCAAAGGCATCTATATTATTTGCAACGGCATTTGCGGCAATCTGCACGGTGCCAAAACCCGAAATTACTCTTACAACAATAACACGTCCAAACTGAAACATACTGTTTTCCAAACCGTTTGGTACGCCTATACCTAAAATACGCTTTATCATATATCTGTTAAAGTGCAGCTTAGTACCTTTTATAATATGCACCTGTAGCGACTGATTTCTGATAAGCGCACACATTACGACAGCCGCCACAAAGCGCGCAATCAGAGAGGCTGCTGAAACACCCACAACACCCAAATTAAAGCCATATACAAACACTGCATTAAGACCTATGTTAATAACATTCATCAGCAGCGAAACATACATCGACACCTTTGAATTACCCATTGAGCGGAACAGCGCCGCATTTGAGCTGTAAAGAGCAAGAAAGGGATATGATGCCGCCGAAATATAAAAATATTTACAGGCATAATCCAACACTTCACCGTCAACGGCAAACACCGCAACAAGAATACCTCTGCAAAATAATACGGAAAAGGCCATTATTACAGCTGACATTATTACAGATATAATCTGTAGCTGATGTGCCGATTCACAGGCAAGCTCCTCATCACCGTGACCTATAAGCTGAGAGGTAATCACCGCACCGCCTGTTGCAAGAGCCGCAAACATATTCATAAACAGCACATTTATCATATCCACAAGAGATACACCCGAAACTGCCGCTTCACCTGTTGAGGATACCATAATTATATCCGCCATACCCACAGTTACCGCCAGAACCTGCTCTATTATAAGCGGTATAATAAGCCGCTTGAGCTGTTTGCCGTCAAACATTAAAATTACCTCTATTCCAAACCTGAAATTATAATAAAGTTAATTATAACCCTATAATTTTTTTTTGTCAACAAAACGGAACACTGTATAATCGGGCTTTGGTGAGATAAATATAAGGCTCATAAACTCCGATTTGTATTTGACAAAAGCTTTATACTGATGTATACTTACATTAATTTAATATTACTTTGCAGGGGAACTATTTCAGTAAGCATTGTTTTAATGCAGATAAAAAAATTTTTTTATTTTGAATTAATCGGTGTTTCCTTAGTTGAGAAGGTTAAAACCTGACCCTTTGAACCTGTCGGTTAATACTGTTGTAGGGAGCAAGCTATGTAATTATCAGCCGGGTTCCTGCCCGGCTTTTTTATTGGAGGTGACATATTTGTCATTAATAAAGAATATTGCGGCATCGGTAAGCAGAGTACGTGATATATCGCCGCTGGTGCACTGTATAACCAACTATGTAACGGTAAATGACTGTGCAAATGCTATACTTGCCATAGGGGCATCACCCATTATGGCTGATGATATTGACGAGGTGGAGGATATAACCTCTATCTCCTCAGCACTTGTAATAAATATAGGCACACTTAACAGCCGCACAATAAAATCTGCCTTGTGTGCGGGCAAAAAGGCAAATGAACTTAATATACCCGTTATTTTTGACCCTGTGGGCGCAGGTGCGTCAAAGCTTCGCAATGAGGCTGTAGGGCATATTTTAAGCAGAATTAAGATAAGTATAATAAGAGGCAACCTTTCAGAGCTTGCGTTTATATCAGGGCTTCAGGTCAGTACAAAGGGTGTTGACAGTTCCGAAGCAGATCTCGATAAAGACCCTGTGTGGGTTTCAAAAAGGGTTGCCCAAATGTACGGCTGTACAGCCGCAATTACCGGTGCAGTAGATACAATATCTGATGGCACACGCTGTGTACAGCTTTCAAACGGTCATCCCATGCTTTCTGCCGTAACAGGCTCGGGCTGCCTTACCTCCGCCCTTACGGGTGTTTTTGCAGGTGCTGTAAAAGACAGTCTTATTGCCGCCTGCAGCGCCATTCTTACAACCTCGGTTGCAGGTGAGCTTGCCTATGAAAAATCAGGTAAGCTTGGCACAGGTAGCTTTCATATTTCGCTTATCGACCATATAAGCACAATGTCAGAGGAAACAATGCTTAAATATGCAAAAATACGGGAGGTTTAATATGAAAACCGTACTTACCATAGCAGGCAGTGACTGCTCAGGCGGCGCAGGCATACAGGCAGATATAAAAACCATTACCGCCCACGGACTATACGCAATGAGTGCAATTACGGCACTTACCGCACAAAATACAACGGGAGTTTACGGCATCAGTCAGGTCAGTGCAGATTTCCTTACAAATCAGCTTGACTGCATATTTACCGATATCTTCCCCGACGGAGTTAAAATCGGTATGGTATCCGATAAGCCTCTTATTGCCGCTATAGCACAGTCACTAAAAAAATATAATGCAAAAAATATTGTGCTTGATCCCGTTATGGTATCCACCAGTGGCAGCCGTCTTATGGCAGAGGATGCCTCGGACTTTTTAATTAAAACCCTTATGCCCCTTGCCGATATTATAACACCAAACCTTATGGAAGCAGAGGTTTTAAGCGGTGTTTCAATCAACAGCAGAGAGTCTGCCGAAAATGCTGCTGCAGTAATTGCACGTGACTTTGATGGCACGGTGCTTATAAAGGGCGGACACGACACAGGCAGAGCAGACGACCTGATTTATCGTGATAATCAGGCGGTATGGATAGAAGGCGAGCATATTGACAACCCCAATACCCACGGTACTGGCTGCACATTAAGCTCCGCAATAGCCTGCAACCTTGCAGTTGGTATGGATATAACCTCTGCCGTTAAAACCGCAAAGGAATATATTACTGGCGCTATTGCAGCACAGCTTGATTTAGGAAAGGGCAGAGGTCCCCTTAATCACATATATAAATATACTGACATATAAACAAGGAGGTCACAGCATGGCTTACAAAACACAGATGGATGCCGCCAAACAGGGCATTATCACAAAGGAAATGGAAACCGTCGCAAAAAAAGAATACAAAACCCCTGAGGAAATACGTGTAAAGGTTGCTACAGGTGAAATTGCAATACCTGCAAACGTTAATCACAAAGCACTTTCCGCAGAAGGCATCGGAGGCGGGTTAAAAACCAAAATTAATGTTAATCTGGGTATTTCAGGCGACTGCAAAAACTATGACGTTGAAATGCAAAAGGTTAAAATGGCCATTGATATGGGTGCAGAGGCTATTATGGACTTAAGCAACTACGGCAAGACCAATACCTTCCGTCAGGAGCTTATCAATATGTCACCTGCCATGATAGGTACAGTACCCATGTACGATGCAATCGGATATCTTGAAAAGGATCTGCTTGAAATCACAGCAAAAGACTTTTTAAAAGTTGTGGAGGCTCACGCAAAAGAGGGCGTCGACTTTATGACAATACACGCAGGTATTAACAAACGTGCAGTTGAAGCCTTTAAGCGTGACAAAAGAAAAATGAACATTGTATCAAGAGGCGGCTCACTGCTTTTTGCCTGGATGGAAATGACAGGCAATGAAAACCCCTTCTATGAGTTTTACGATGATGTACTGGAGATTTTACGTGAGTATGACGTAACAATCAGCTTAGGTGACGCGCTCCGTCCCGGCTGCCTTGACGACAGCACCGATGCAGGTCAGATAAGCGAGCTTATTGAGCTTGGCAACCTTACAAAGAAAGCCTGGGAAAAGGACGTTCAGGTTATGGTCGAGGGACCGGGTCATATGGCCATGGACGAAATTGCAGCCAATATGAAGCTCCAAAAAAGGCTTTGCCATAATGCACCTTTCTACGTCCTTGGACCTCTTGTAAGTGATATATTCCCTGGTTATGACCATATCACCTCTGCTATCGGAGGAGCTATTGCAGCAGCAAGCGGAGCCGATTTTCTCTGCTATGTAACGCCTGCGGAACATCTCCGTCTGCCTGACCTTAACGATGTTAAGGAGGGTATTGTCGCAAGCAAGATTGCTGCTCACGCTGCGGATATTGCCAAAAAAATACCTCACGCACGTGACCTTGACAACGCTATGGCAGAGGCACGACATAAGGTTGAATGGGAGGAAATGTTTAAAATTGCCTATGACCCCGAAAAAGCAAGAAGATATTTTGAAAGTACACCGCCTGCCGACAGACATACCTGCTCCATGTGCGGCAAAATGTGTGCTGTACGCACCACAAATATGATACTTGAGGGTAAAAAGGTTGAATTTTGTACCGAAAAATAATTTATAATATCTACATAAAGTCTGCCGTAAATTTAACTTTGCGGCAGGCTTATTTATTTACACTTATTGCAAATTTATTAAAAAGGTATTGAAATTTTTGTAAAATTGCCGTAAAATATATTCTATCCTACTTGGAAGGAGTGTTATTATGAAAGTACTGATTACAGGTGGTGCAGGCTATATTGGCAGAGTAATTACCTACGCCTTTTCCGATAAGGGTCACAACGTTGTTATTATTGATAAGGCAGATATTACAGACGAGCTTGATATACCCGGCTGTTATTTTTATCACGGAGATATATCCGATAAAGGAATGCTTGAAAAGATTTTTTCCCAACACAGCGATATTGAGCTTGTTATTCACTGTGCGGAACGGGGCTCTGTATTTGACTCCGTATATAACCCATACGAATATTATTCGGTCAATGTTGTACAGACTATGGAGCTGTTTAAAAATTTAAAGGATTTAGGGTTAAGAAAGATTATTTTTGCATCCTCGGCTGCCGTATATGACAATGTACCCGGGTATATGGTGACGGAACAGTCACCGATAAAACCCCGTAGTCCATTTGGCAGAAGCAAATATATTACAGAAATGATTTTAAAGGACTTTTGTGATGCCTATGATATGAAATGTATAACACTTCGCTATTTTAATCCTATAGGTGTTGACCCACAGGGGCGTTGCGGCAAAAGCTTTGCCTCAGGCAACATATTGTCAGGGCTCATAAATGTTATATCCGGCAGGGAAAACTGCTTTATTATATCAGGTGATAACTGGGATACCCGTGACGGTACCTGTGTGCGTGACTATATCCATATATGGGATGTTGCCATGGCAAATGTACTTGCGGCTGAAAACTTTGATGCTTCTTTTGCAAGAGCGGGAAAGGAATATACGGACTATCTTTCCCTTAACATCGGCTCAGGCATAGACGTCACCGTAAGAGAATTTATCAGTGCCTTTGAAAACGTAACAGGCGAAAAAATACCCGTTAAAATAGGTCCTAGACGTAAAGGAGATATAAGCGGCTCCTATGCAAATATACAGCGTGCAAAACGCACTATCGGCTGGGAACCAGCCTTTGTGGTTGAAAATGCAATACTTGATTATCTTAACTGGCTTGAAAATAATGAGTAAATCCTACAGAGAACTGTCCTAATTTAAATAGTTATACAAAAACGATTGCCACGGTAAGTAGCAGCCGTCATAAAAAATAATTTAATTTAACTCGCTGTGCCAGTTAAAATAATAGAAAAACCTCAAAAAATACGTATCCTTAAGTTGAAAACACAAAAATAAAATGGAGACAATTATTACGTTGAAGTTAAAAAACAATTATAACACAACAATCGCAACTTTTGAATACCTCCAGTTTGTAGCAAAAGGAGCTATCGAATTTATTCTCTTATAAGTGAATATAGGTCAGTTAAATCCATCTCCTCCACAACTGACTTAATAGA
>CALIRN010000316.1 GCA_938042265.1 uncultured Eubacteriaceae bacterium | reverse complement strand
ATGAACTGCCTGAAGCCTTTTTAACGGTATGCTGACCTTCATTTACAGCTACGGTTAATATACCATCTTCAGGTATAATATATTTTGTTCCGTCAATATATATGGAACTGCCTGCACTGACCTCATTAAAGACCATTGTAAAATTTCCGTCATTTGCAGCATTAAAGATGATTGATGTAGACGACTCAATCTTAAGGCATTGGCTGATTGTATCGTTATTATATGTAATACTGCCATAGCCTGTGGATAAATTACCCGAAATCTGATAGTAGCTGCTTTCTGTACCATTGTCAAAGCTGTGACTTACTCCCTCCTGTACAGTTGTCTGCGTAGTGGTTTCAGTATCGGGTTCATCGGCAAAGGTGTTAAGCTCTGCAGTTGAACCTATATAATACACATATACACTGCCTGCAGTTGAGTATATATAGTAGGTGTCTGCCTTTGGTAGTGTTACCTTTTGAAGCTCAACGGCCTCAGTACCGCTTACGGGGGCATCCAAAATACTCAAACGTGTACCGTTACTGTCATATACACTAAGGTTTCTTGCAGTAGAAGAATTGCCTGACAGTACACCTATATACAGGTCACCAGCTTCTTTTGCGGAAATCTCAACAGCACTTGTCTGGGGAGAGCCCTTTACCTTTAAATTAATAAATTTAGTTATTGTTCTGTCACCTACGGTTTTAGTGCTTGGACTGATAACTATATTCCCCTCTTCCGTTGCAATCAGCCTGAACTTACTGTTTACTGTAAATGCCGATGTATATGTACCGTCAGCTATGTCATCACCTGTAAGCTCTGCCTTGACATTTATAAGCTCCCCTGCATCACCCGGTGCATAAACACTGGGCAAATCAGGCAGAGCAGAGCCTGTGCCGAGCCAATAATCCACATGCGGAGGCTGATTATATCCAACATTTTCGGCAGCAACACCGCAGCGATACTGGGTATTATGCATAAGAGTATAAATTCTGTAATTTGTTTCATAAGGCGTTGCATAGACCCTTACACCGTCACCGGTTGAAAGTGGCGCCACTATTTCCTCACGCCAGTCACCGAAAATATCCGCCGTAATGCACATATTGCTTTTTGAGCCGTTATTATAGGTTACATTCTGCCCTGTAAAAATTCTACCGTTTGGATAATCATCTATCATTGACCTGTCCAGCACTTCCCTTTCAAGATCATCATCCCAGTAAATAAGCGAATTTTGATTCCACTTTGTAACAGCCGACCATTCAGCCACTTTTGTGCCTGCTGAATTATATATTACATTATCGGCAGTTGAACAGAACTCCGCCTCACTGTTGCCCGCAATTATATTATCTGCTATACCTCTGCCTGTATCGCTTTCTGCCGTCCATCTCTGAATAATTTCGCCTGTTTTTGCATCCCTCAATGATGCACCGTAGGTTTCCTCGTGAACCTGATATACCTCAAGTCCGCTGCGATTTGGCAAAAAATCGCCCACATGAAGAGCATCTCCATGCTTAAGACCTGTGGAATAAAGTCCCTTTCCGTTATGATCAACCGTCATTGAGCCGTATACAATTTCATCGTAACCGTCACCGTCAACATCTGCCGCAGCAAGGTTGTGGTTGCCCTGTCCCGCATAGTCAGAATTACCTGAGGAGTCCGTATCAAAAATCCACTGCTTAGAAAGGCGCTTATTTACTACATTATAAGCCACCAAAACACTGCGGGCATAATATCCCCTACACATTACTACCGAAGGTGTTATTCCGTTAAGATAGGCAACACAGCCCAAAAATCTGTCAACTCTGTTACCTCCGTCATTTACTTTTCCCCAACCGGATATATCAACTCTTTCCGGCTCATAATAAATCCTATCCAGAGCCTTGCCTGTCTGTCCGTCAAACAAAGTTAAATACTCACTTCCCGAAAGTATACGGCCGTTTGTATCAGCATATGCCGTTGTATTATCCGATGCATTTTTAATTGCAGATAAGCTGCTTGCAAGGTTGACATAGCTGCCGCCTCCATCTGTTGAACCCGGCGCTGTCTTGCAGACCATTTCAGCCTTTCCATCACCGTCAAAGTCATACACCATAAACTGGGTATAGTGAGCACCTGCACGTATATTCTGTCCCAAATCTATACGCCATAATCTTTGGGAATCCCCTGCCTCAAGTTTATAAGCGTCAATTATAACATTACTGGTCTGCCCTGTTTGCGAATTATCCTGTGAATTGCTTGGATCCCATTTTATTATAAGCTCATATTTGCCGTCACCGTCCAGGTCCGCCACAGAGGCATCATTTGGAGTATATTCTGCCCCAAGGCGCATATCAGTGGGCCTGTCCAGCTCCATATCAAAGTATCCGCCCTTTCCGGTGCTGTCATAATTAAGTATATATTCAACCTCTGCCGTTTCGCCTGCAATACCGCTCCCCCCTTTAAAAACCTGCAGGCTGTAGCTGCTGCCCGTATCTCCGCCTGCATCCTTATAGCAGGTAGCCATATCCTGACTGCTTGTATAAATTAACTCCGAATTACGATACAGCTTAAACACCGTATCCTCCGTATCCGTACCAAGATAACGCCAGCTTACCAATGTACCGCTGCCAAGCGCCGTAACCGTTAAGCCTCTGCTTAGCTTTTCCACCTGCCTTGCAGATGCGGCATTTACCATATCCGTAAAGCTTATCTGTCCTGTGCCCGTTACCAACATAAAAGCTGAGGTGACAGCAGCAATTCCCCTTTTTATCCTTGACGTATTTACCATAAATATCTCCTTTCAATTACCAAGACAACAGATATGATGATTTTAACATTTTAAACGAAAGCATACAACACTTTAAAATATTTTCAGCAATTTAAATATATTGGAGGGAATTTTTTTGTGGATAATTACTTATGTAAAAGGGCTTCAAACCTTGCCGAAGCCCTTAGCTTTACATTACAAAGGAGCAAACTCAAATATACCGTTTGCAATTCCTTGTGCACACAACTGCCTGAAGGCGGGCTCAGACAGCCTTTGCGCATCCTCCGGATTTGACAGCAGTGCCAACTCCACAAGAATTGCAGGCATATTTGTAAGACGCAGAACTGCAAAATTAGCCTGAAATGTACCTATATTGTTAAGCCCCGTTTCTTCCGCAAGGGCATTATTTACCGTAATGGCAAAACGCTCTGCTACACTGCCCTCCCTGTAGAAAAAGGTTTCACAGCCTGTGTATATAGGATTTACATTGGAGTTGCAGTGTATACTTACAAAATAATTGGCACCCCATTCATTTGCAAGCCTTGCTCTTTCCGCCAGACTTACTGTTGTATCGCCTGTCCTTGAATAATTAACCGTATATCCTGCCTGCTGCAATATCCTGCCAAGCCTTAAGGAAACATCAAGATTAACCTCCGCCTCAACAACGCCGTTTACTCCTATGGCACCCGGATTTCTTCCTCCGTGTCCCGGATCTATAAAAATTTTCATACTCAGCCTCCGTCATATAATATCTATAGCATTATATGCAATGGCAGAAAAACTGACACAAAAATATATAAATAACACTGATTATTATAGTTAAATTAAAACAAAATTAATTAATTATTATATATAAATGAAGAAAATATTAAACCTTTTAAAAGCAGTAATTATTCACACTTTATTAACATTTTGTTCATAATATAACTTTATAATCAACCTTGAAAATAAATAATAATACTAACAGGAGGTACTTATTATGAACGAAAACAAACTTAATGAACAATTAAATAATATAGACAATTCTGACAGCTCTATTACCAATCCTTCAATAGACGAAATTGATGAGATTAATGAAGATGCCAAAAACACCTGCGACAGCATTAAATTTGATGAAGACAGACTCTTTGATACTGAAGTTAGCGCCGATGACGGCACAGACGACCATGAGAATGTGCCAAGGCATAAAACAAACCGTACAGCCTATAAGCGCACAATTGCTCTCGGTCTTGCAGGTACAATTTTCTGCGGCGCTTCACTGGGGCTTTCACTTGGTGTAGGGCTTAACATTTCAAAAAATCTTTTTGTAAACGGAATAAGTAATTTTTCATTTGCAAAGGATACCGATGAAAACGCAGCAATCAACGCCTCACCTACGGGAGTAAGCTTAACTCCTTCCGAGGACTCCGTTGCTAAGGTCTTTAATCAGGTTAAGGACTCCGTAGTGAATATTTCAATAACCGTTCAGACCTCAAACTTTTTTAATCAGACATACGAAAGCACAGGGTCAGGCTCAGGTATTATATACTCACAGGATGATGAAAAGGTTTTTATTGTCACAAACAACCACGTTGTTGACGGTGCCTCCAGCGTTAAAATATCCATAACAGGTTCAGAGCAGGTTGATGCAAAGCTGGTCGGCAAGGATGCCAGCTCAGACCTTGCAGTTATATCAGTGCTTAAATCGGATCTTTC
>CALIRN010000315.1 GCA_938042265.1 uncultured Eubacteriaceae bacterium | reverse complement strand
CTCTTTCAAGCTGACCGTCACTATAGGTAAGCACTACTGTAAGACCATCCATTTTATAGGACAAAACCCCCTCGTTATCACCCAAAAAGCTTTTCAGCCTTTCAACCTCCTTTGTTTTATCAAGGGAGAGCATACGTGATTCATGCTTAATCTTCTTAAGTGAGCCAAGCACCTTATAGCCTACCTTTTGTGTAGGGCTGTCGGCAAGGGTTATACCTGTCTGTGCCTCAAGTGCCGTAAGCTCATCATAAAGCTTATCATACTCGAAGTCACTCATAATGGTGCTGTCCTTTTGGTAATAGCTTTCAGAAGCACGGTTTAATAATGCTACAAGCTCTTTCATTCTTTCCATTGTTTTATCTCCTTAATACAAAAACAGAGAGTAAATTGCTTTACTCTCTGTTTAGTATACCACAAATTATTAATAATTACAATTATTTCATCAAATCACGTATTTTACAGATAATAACCGCAGCCTGTGCTCTGGTTGTGTTATCCTTAGGCTGAATATTATCGCCTGTACCGCTTACAATCTCCGCCTCAACCATAGCTGCAAGGCTCTCAACTGCGTAAGGTGAAATTGCAGCCTTATCAGCAAATCTGTCAAGCGAAGCCTCATCACCTGTAAGAGCGCTGTCAGTCTTCATTTCAACAGCCTTCTTTGCAAGAATCATCATATCCTGTCTTGTAATATTACTTTCAGGGTTAAATGTACCGTCAGGGTTGCCTGATGCAATACCAATCTCCTTTGCAAGACCAACAGCATTATAATAGTACTTATCCTTGCTTACATCACTGAAGTTTGACTGAGGAATAGCAGCTGTATCAATACCCATAGCCTTTAAAAGCATAATGATAAAGTCAGCTCTTTTTACATTGTTGCCTGGTTTGAAGGTGCCGTCATTATATCCGTTTACAATATGTGCCTGTGCAAGAGTCCTGATATAGCTTTCTGCCCATGGGTAATCTGCAAGGTCATTAAACGTTGCATAGGTCTCCCCTGCCATATTGCTGCCTCTTGTAGGTGCGGCAGTAGTTGTCTCTGTTGCTGCCTCTGTTGTGGTTGCTGTGGTTGTTGTAGTAGTTGTTGTTGCTTTTACCACAGTGGAACTACCGGAGGATGAAGAACTTTTATCCGACTTTGTGGTTGTTACTGTAGTAGCTGTGGCAGAAGCGGTTGTAGGCTCTGTAGTTGTTGTTTCTGATGAAGTAGATACTTCATTATTGGTAACATTGTCACCTCCGCTGACAGTTACACTTGGGATACTGATTGAATACGCCATATTGCCAACACTCTTTTTTGGTGTACGCGCAACCTCGGCAATTCTACCAAGTGCAAGCTTTGCATCACCGCTACCTACAGCCTTAAAGGTAATTCTTGCAAGGGTACCCGTTTCCGTTATCTCAACAAGGGCATTTTCTTCATCTGCTTCCGTTGTATAGTTTGCAATACGTATATTGCCGGTTTCAACAGATGTGTTGTTAATAATTCCATCTATATAATTATAATCAAACAAGGGGATATCCACACCAAGGCTGCTTGGATAGCCTATAATATCCTCTGCCGGATCAACAGTAGACACAGGGATAACAACAGTCGG
>CALIRN010000314.1 GCA_938042265.1 uncultured Eubacteriaceae bacterium | reverse complement strand
GCCTGTAGTCACATAATGTGATGCGGGGAAAATGGAAACATGGTTTCGTATCCCCTTAATTTCTCCCGTAAGCACATCAATTTCGGAAATTCGGTCAATTTCATCACCGAAAAATTCAATCCTTATAGCGGTGTCGCTGCTTTCTGCAGGGAAAACCTCAACAACATCCCCATGCACACGAAACGTACCTCTCACAAAATTTAAGTCGTTACGGTTATACTGAATTTCAACAAGTCTTTTTAAAACGGCATCACGCTCCCATATCATTCCCGGACGTATGGAAAGTGTCATTGTGCGGTAATCAATAGGGGCACCGAGACCGTAAATACAGCTTACGCTTGCTACAATAATAACATCCCGTCTTTCCGAAAGTGCAGAAGTGGCAGAGTGTCGCAGCTTGTCAATTTCATCATTTACCGAGCTGTCCTTTTCAATATAGGTATCCGTCTGAGGTACATAGGCCTCAGGCTGATAATAATCATAATAGGATACAAAGTATTCAACAGCGTTGTTTGGAAAAAATGCCTTAAATTCATCATAAAGCTGTGCGGCAAGGGTTTTGTTGTGTGCAATTATAAGCGTGGGTTTATTAAGCTTTTCAATTATGTTTGCCATTGTAAAGGTTTTTCCGCTGCCTGTAACACCAAGCAATGTTTGAAACTTTTTTCCGTCGATAAAGCCTTGTGAAAGCTGTTCTATCGCCTGAGGCTGATCACCTGTAGGCTTATATTCGGAAACAACCCTGAAATCCATATAATCACCAACCTAATCAGCAAATTGTATCAATATCATAAGGTGTCATCTGATATACACAGTTAAGCCAGTTTGTGTAAAGCAGGGAGCTATGAGCCTTCCACATGGAGATAACCTCCTTATCAGGGTCGTCATCCTTGAAGTAGTGCTTAGGTACTTCAATTTCAAGCCCCCTGCCCCTGTCACGCAAATATTCGTTTTTAAGGGTATTTGAGTCATACTCGGAATGTCCCATAACAAAAATCTGCCTGAAATTACTATTGGCAACTATGTACACACCCGACTCGGCAGATTCCGAAAGTATGTTAAGCTCGGGTACTTTTAAAATATCCTCTTTTCTTACCTCGGTGTGGCGTGAATGAGGAACATAGAATATATCGTCAAAGCTTCGCAGCAGGTCAAAATGGTTGTATACCTTGGTATGAGGGAATACACCGAACATCTTTTTGGAAAGCTGATATTTTGGCACTCCGTAGTGATAGTAAAGCCCTGCCTGTGCTCCCCAGCATATATGAAACACGCTTGTAACGTGGGTTTTTGACCACTCCATAATTTCGGTAAGCTCTTTCCAGTAGTTTACCTCCTCATATTCAAGCTGTTCCACAGGTGCGCCGGTTATAATCATACCATCAAATTTCTGCTCCTTTATATCATCAAAGGTTTTATAAAAGTGTGCAAGGTAATCCATTGAGGTGTTTTTTGAAATATGGGTTTCCATATGCATAAAGTCAACATCAATCTGCAGAGGTGAGTTGCTCATAAGCCTTAAAAGCTGTACCTCAGTCTGCTGCTTGTTTGGCATAAGATTTAAGACAAGTACTTTAAGCGCGCGTATATCCTGATGGGAGGCGCGACTAACATCCATAACAAAAATGCCCTCGTTTGTAAGAATATTTTTAGCCGGTAAGTTATCGGAAACTTTAATTGGCATTAAAAATCACCCATTTCTGTTTAATAGTCATTAACTGTTAGTATAACAGATTTTTTTGAAATTTACAATAGATATTTTAAAAAATATGTTCGAAAAAACAAAAAATCAGCCGTTTAAGACTGATTTTCAGCAGCGATTTCCAAGAGCCTGCTATAAATATCCGTAAAATTCTTTTTCAGCCTGACAGGTCTGAAGGACTTATTTAAAAAGCAATGCTCTGTACTGCCTGTGGCAAGTAAATCATCATTTTCCGCATTTTTTACGGTGTAGCTCATTTCCATACGTGTTCCGTCAAAAGCAGTTATCTGTGTCAAAAGAACATACGGTTCCTTGTTAAGGTGTCTTTTGCTATATCTGTTATTTTTGTCAAGCCTGACACCTACGTTGTTGCCCTGTTGATATAGATTGGAGATGAGAGCATTAAATCCAAAATATCTTTACTTATTGTTCTTACTGAAACTTTAAATTTGTTTGCCAATTCCAACATTGTAAATTGATTATTAGTTGATAACATATTCATAATTTCAGTATGTATTTAATATT
>CALIRN010000313.1 GCA_938042265.1 uncultured Eubacteriaceae bacterium | reverse complement strand
AATTGTTTGGGATTTGAGTATTTGTTCATTTCCGATTATTTAGTTTTCAATGTTCAGATATAAAATATTTAGCTTGTCTTGCGACAGCTATAATAGATTACCATAACTTACCCTCATTGTCAATATCTTTTTTTAATTTTTTAATTTTTTTATAGATAAGTGTAAGTATTTCCATTAATTACAAAAGCCTGTTTACCTTAAAAAAATATCTCCATATAAAATTAGGTATAAATTTCCGCTGCCGATAATTATACATATGTTTAATAATCCGTTTTAAGCCACAAAACAAAGTAAAAACATAAACCTCAAATTTTAAAAAAATTTACAAAGTTTTTTTTAATTTATTCAAAAAATGTTATTTACTATTTTAGAAAAAGTTGTTATAATAAAGTATAAAATATTTTGCTTATACAACATCGGCATAGCTGACGATGGAGTAACCGCCCTTACATCACAGTAAGGGGTTTAACGCATTATATTTATTTTTTGCGGTTGTAAACCGTTAAATTATAATTTTGACAAGGAGGATTATGAAATGTCAAAGGTTATGAAAACTATGGATGGTAACCAGGCTGCTGCAGAAGTGTCCTACGCTTTTACGGAAGTTGCCGGTATTTACCCTATTACACCATCCTCACCAATGGCTGAGCACGTAGATGAATGGGCAGCCAAAGGCAAAAAGAACATTTTTGGACAAACTGTCAGAGTAGTGGAAATGGAGTCTGAGGCTGGCGCTGCCGGTACAGTACACGGTTCTCTTGCTGCAGGTGCTTTAACAACTACTTATACGGCTTCTCAGGGTTTACTTCTTATGATTCCTAACCTGTATAAGATTGCAGGTGAGCTTCTTCCATGTGTACTTCACGTAAGTGCCCGCTGTGTAGCAAGCCACGCTCTTAACATCTTTGGTGATCATTCAGACGTAATGGCATGTCGTCAGACAGGCTTTGCTATGCTTGCTTCATCAAGCGTACAGGAAGTTATGGATTTAGGTGCTGTTGCTCACCTTTCAACCATCAAGTCCAAGGTGCCATTTATGCACTTCTTTGATGGTTTCCGTACTTCTCATGAAATTCAGAAGATTGAAGTACTTGACTATGATGATTTAGCTAAGCTTGTTGATATGGACGCTGTTAAGGCATTCAAGGAGCATGCTCTTAATCCTGAGCATCCATGTACCCGCGGTACTGCTCAGAACCCTGATATCTTCTTCCAGGCTCGTGAGGCTTGCAACCCATATTACGATGCAGTTCCTGCTGTAGTTGAGGAATATATGGGCGAAATCAGCAAGCTTACAGGCAGAGATTACAAGCTCTTTAACTACTATGGCGCACGTTGCTATGGGCTCCATCTGCGATACTATTTCAGGTACAATTGACTACCTTGCTTCTAAGGATGAAAAGCTTGGTCTTGTAAATGTTCACCTTTACAGACCTTTCGTTGTTGATAAGTTCCTTGAGGCAATACCAGCTTCATGTAAGAAGATTGCTGTGCTTGACAGAACAAAGGAGCCCGGTTCACAGGGCGAGCCTCTTTATCAGGATGTTGTAAACGCATTCTTCAACTCAGACAGAAAGCCTATGATCGTTGGTGGTCGTTTCGGTCTTGGTTCAAAGGATACTACTCCTGCGGATATTATTGCAGTTTATGCAAACCTTGACGCTCCTGCTCCAAAGAACGGCTTTACATTAGCTATCAATGATGATGTAACAGGTCATTCTCTTGAGAGAGGTCCTGCTGTTGACGTTACTCCCGCAGGTACAACAAACTGCTTATTCTGGGGTCTTGGCTCAGATGGTACTGTTGGTGCCAACAAGAACTCTATCAAGATTATCGGTGACCATACAGATATGTATGCTCAGGCTTACTTTGCTTATGACTCAAAGAAGTCAGGCGGTATCACAAATTCTCACTTAAGATTTGGCAAGAACCCTATCCGTTCACCATACCTTATTGATACAGCAGACTTTGTTGCATGTCATCAGCAGGCTTACTTAAATAAGTATGATATGACCTCTAACTTAAAGGAGGGCGGCAGCTTCTTACTTAATACTATCTGGTCAGATGAGGAGCTTGATAAGCACTTACCTGCAAATGTTAAGAGAGACCTTGCTAACAAGAAGATCAACTTCTACACAATCGACGCTGTTGATATCGGCAAGAAGATTGGTCTTGGCAACAAGTTCAATATGGTACTTCAGTCAGCATTCTTTATGATTACAGAAATTATTCCTAAGGATGACGCTATTAAATACATGAAGGAATTTATCGTTAAGTCCTACGGTAAGAAAGGCGAAAAGATTGTTAATATGAACTACGCTGCTGTGGATGAAGGCGCTAAGGGCTTCCATAAGGTTGAGGTTCCTGCAAGCTGGGCTGCTGCAGTTGATGCAGAGGCTGCTGCTGCAAGCAACAGACCTTCATTCATCACAGATATTGTTGATGTTATGAACGCTCAGAAGGGTGACACTCTCCCTGTATCTGCATTCAAGGG
>CALIRN010000312.1 GCA_938042265.1 uncultured Eubacteriaceae bacterium | reverse complement strand
TCTGTATACCGCTTTGCTCCAGTATAACAGGATTAATAAGCTCAATAACTCCATCGCCCACATCAATAACAACAACACGTCTTAATATACCCACCTGAGGCGCGGCAAGACCTACTCCGTTAGCAGCATGCATTGTTTCCGCCATATCATCAAGGAGCGTCAGAATTCGCTCACTGATTTCGCCCACAGGCTTACACTTTTTTCTTAAAATCTCATCCTCTGAAGTTCTTATAATTCTGGTAGCCATTTTTTATCCTCCTAAACTGAGTAATTAGGGTTAAGAGCTATACTGACATTGACTCCTTTAAAGCCCTTTTGCTTTGAAAACACATCAATGCAGTACAGCACATACGCCTTAATTTTCTTCTCATCGGTACACTTAACCAAAATTCTGTACCTGTATTTATTATTTATTTTTGAAATAACGGCAGGTACGGGACCAAGCCTTTCAAACATATTATTTTTGTTATACTCTGCCATTATGGCAGCAATTGTATTTGCCGCCTCCATTGCCTTATCCTCAATATCCGAGGTAATAAGCACATAAAACACATTGGAAAAGGGCGGATAATTCATAATCCGTCTGAAGGATATCTCCTCCTTAAAATAATTAAAATAATCATTGTTGCATGCACACACAATACTGTAATGCTGCGGGGTGTAGGTCTGTATGTACACCCTGCCCTTTTCCTCAGCCCTGCCTGCTCTACCCGATACCTGCGTCAGCAAATTGTAGGTTATTTCTCCTGAGCGATAATCATTCATATTAAGAGATAAATCCGCAGCTATAACGCCTACCAAAGTCACATTAGGGAAATCAAGCCCCTTTGCAATCATCTGTGTACCGATAAGTATATCTGCTTTTCCGTTTCTGAAGGCATCAAGAATATCCGCATGGCTGTTCTTCCTTATCGTAGTGTCACGGTCCATACGCAAAACCCTTGCCTTTGGAAAAAGCCTTAATATTTCCTGCTCAATTTTTTCCGTACCCGTACCAAAGTATTTTATAAACCTTGAACCGCACTGGGGACATTTGTCCGGCAGAGCCGCGCTTTTACCGCAGTAATGACATACAAGATTATTATAGCCCTTATGATAGGTATAATTTACATTACAGTTATCACAGGTCATAACATAACCACAGCTTCGGCAGGAAACAAAGGTGGAATAGCCTCTCCTGTTAAGGAACAGAATTGTCTGTCTGCCCTTTCCCAGATTTTCTGCAACCGCCGCCCTTAAATCTCTTGAAAATATTGAGTAATTGCCCTCTGCAAGCTCTCTGCGCATATCGCATATATTTATCTGAGGCATAGTCATATTAACCCTTTGCTTCATTTGTACAAGGGCATATTCCGCTGTTACTGTTTTATAAAAGCTAACAACAGAGGGTGTTGCGCTGCCCAGTACAACCTTTGCATTATACAGCTCCGACAGCTTAATGGCGGTCTCCCTTGCATCATACCTGGGGGAATTATCCGCCTTATAACTGGACTCGTGCTCCTCATCAATTATAATAATGCCTAAATTTTCAAAGGGTGTAAATATAGCGGAGCGCGGACCTATCATTATATCAATTTCGCCCTTGGAGGCTCTTGTCCACTGGTCATATCTTTCACCGTCCGACATACGTGAATGAGTTAGGGAAACCCTTGAGCCAAACCTTGATACAAATCTGTCAACCGTCTGTGGTGTAAGAGATATTTCAGGCACAAGCACAATAGCCTGCTTTCCCTGAGAAACAGCCTCCTCAATAAGCCTTAAATATACCTCGGTTTTACCGCTGCCAGTTACGCCGTGAAGCAGAACGGGTCTGCACTCCGCATTTATTTTATCAATAGCTGTCTGCTGCTCATGAGTTAATTGCGGCCTTTCCGTTACAGGGGCGGCATTTCTGTTATAATTACCTCTGTAGGTACGATGCTTACTGATTTTTAAAATGCCCTTTTTAACAAGGGCATTAATAGGCTCATTATCAATATCCAGTATACTTTTAATGTGGCTTTGAGGTATCTGCACCGTTCTGTCCTTAAAAAGCTCCAGTACTCTGCTCCGTTTACTGTCCCGTTTCATCACAGCCTCAATTAGCCTTTCTATGTCAGGGTTATCGTTATTTATACTTAAGCAATTAAAGTTTTTTTGATTAACTGCCTTTGGAACAATACAATGCAAACATTCATTAAAGGTTGTGTAGTATTGCTCACTCATCCATAAAGCAAGCTGTATACGCTTATCACTTAAAATACTGTAATCCTCATGAATATCCAGTATTGATTTAAGCTTATCCTCCTCAACCTGGCTTTTGTCGGAAAACCCCATCACATACCCCTCGGTACGTCTGTTGCCGCTACCAAAGGGCACATATACTCTCATACCCACACTAAGTCTGCCAAACAAAGTGGGAGGTATAATATAATGAAATATTCTGTCCACATTTTTATGGGGCACACTTACCCTTATAAGTGCATATTTCATCAAATCACCTCCCAGTCCGATGTAAATGATATTTGTACTCCGCTGTCGCTGTGTATCTCAAGATTTTTGCCCGGGCAAAAACAGGTTGCTCCTGCCGGACCTCTTTCCGGTTCTCCCATAACCGGCACACTTTCATCGTCAACCTTTTACGCCTTAGAGTCGGGAGACTTACCATGTCGATTAAAAGCAGCTTATTCCTCTTCGTCTTCCTCATCAAAGTCGATTAACTCATCAATACCTTCATTGTCTTCAAGCATATCCTGCATTTCCTCATCAATTACGGATGCTTCCTGTCCTTCTTCGGCAGCAGCCTCATTTTCAGCCTTAACCTTTTCAAGGTCAGCCTTTACGTCAAGCTCAGGCTTTTTATTAAGGTTAAGCACAGTACCCTGTCCCTCACCTACAACCTGGATTTTATTTTCATAAAGCTCCTTAACTGCAGTTGATACCGGCTTACCGTCATTGTAGCCCTCAACCATAGGCTCGTCACCGTCAATAAGCTGCCTTGCACGCTTTGCAGCGGCAATTACTATTGTGTAACGGCTGTTAATATCCTTTCCCTCGCTGTTTTCATTAAGTACGTCCATAAGCTCTGCATAAGATGGCTTTAACATAATTATTCAACTCCCTTTATAATATTTTTAATTTTTCTGTTTCTGACTGTCCGATGACGCTCTGCTCTTACAATAGCACGTATGTCTCTTACTGCCTGATCAATATCGTCGTTTATTACAACGTAGTCATAGTCATCAAGCAATTCAAGCTCATCCATTGCTCTTATAAGACGCTTTTCAATAACATCTGCCGTTTCCGTTCCTCTGCCTGTAAGCCTTGACTTAAGTTCCTTTATGGAAGGAGGCGCAAGGAATATAAGCACTGCCTCAGGACATCTTTCCTTTACCTGAAAGGCACCCTTTACCTCTATTTCAAGTATTACGTTTTTACCCTCGTCAAGCCTTTGCCGTACATAAGGAAAAGGGGTACCGTAATAATTATCACAAAATTCAGCATACTCCAAAAAGTCATTATTTGCAATCATTTTTTCAAATTCTTCCTTTGTTTTGAAAAAATAATTTATGCCGTCCTTTTCGCCCTCTCTTGGAGAACGGGTTGTTGCGGAAACTGACAGGGCATAGTCACCGCCTGTTACAAGCTTACCCATAACAGTGCCCTTGCCTGCGCCTGACGGACCCGAAACAACAATCAAAAGTCCCTTATCCATTTTAGCCTCCTACATATCTATTTCAATACTATCCTGTGTTTCCTTACCTGCAATTCTGCTCGCAATGGTTTCGGGCTGAATGGAAGAAAGAACAATATAGTCACTGTCGGTAATGATTACCGCTCTTGTTCGTCTGCCGTAGGTTGCATCTATAATTATACCCTTATCCTTGCCTTCGGATACAAGGCGCTTGATAGGTGCAGACTCAGGGCTTACTATGGCAATAATTCGGTTTGCCATCATAATATTTCCAAAACCTATGTTAATAAGCTTGTTGGTTTGCTGCATTTTATCAACTCCGTTAATAATTAATTGAAATAACAACGTTTCAAAAAGGTTCTTAGTATTCTTTACAGGTCAAACGCAAACTTTACTCAAAATTTTGAATTTGCTCCCTGATTTTTTCAATTTCACTTTTAGTATCAACAATTATATTGGTAATTTCAAGGTCATTGGACTTGGATCCCATAGTATTTACCTCTCTGTTCATTTCCTGTACAAGGAAGTCAAGCTTTCTGCCTACAGGCATGCTTTCTCCCAAAATAGACCTCATCTGCACAATATGACTGAACATTCTTGTAATTTCCTCATCAATACAAGCCTTATCGGCAAATATTGCCACCTCAGTAATAAGTCTGGACTCGTCTACATTAAGCTCCTCAATTTCGGAAAGCCTGTCCACAAGCCTTTGTCTGTAATCCTTTGCCACCTGAGGTGCTCTTGCCTCAACCTTTCTCACTGCTAATTCAATGCCCTCCAGCTTTTCAAGGATATTAACCTTAAGCGCCTCACCCTCTGTTTCACGCATGGCAACAAAGTTAGCAAGTGCCTCCTTTGCTGCGGCTTCAAGGCATTCCCAGACTTCATCCCTTTCGCTGTCAGAAGCAGTATTCTTTTCAACGGTAATGATGTCAGGAAAACGTGCCACAAGATCCAAACTTATTTCATCGCCAAGGTCATAGCTGTCCCTAATTGTATTAAGGGCCTCAACAT
>CALIRN010000311.1 GCA_938042265.1 uncultured Eubacteriaceae bacterium | reverse complement strand
CCGTAACAAGAGGCAACGGTGAAACGGGTGAGGATATTACCCATAATGCGAGGTGCTTTAAAAATATACCCCTTAAAATTCCGTTTATGGGAGAGCTTGTTCTGCGCGGAGAGGCAGTTATATCCTTTAAGGAGTTTGAGCGCATAAATAATGAGCTTGGGGAAAATGAGCAGTATAAAAACCCACGTAATCTGTGCAGCGGTACGGTACGTCAGCTTGACAGCAGTATTGCCGCAAGGAGAAATGTAAGCTTTATTGCATTTTCACTTGTAAAGGCAGAGGGTAAGGAATTTTCTGGATAGCCTGGGATTTGAGAGTGTTATACGCAAAAGAGTGACCGCACAGACCGTTGAGGCTGCCGTAAGGGAATTTGAGGCTAAAATTTCCGACAATGCCTTTGCAACAGACGGGCTTGTGCTTACCTATAACAGTATAAGCTATTCGGAAAGCCTTGGCGCAACGGCTAAATTTCCAAGGGATTCAATTGCCTTTAAATGGAAGGACGAAACTGCGGAAACAACCCTTACCGATATTTACTGGAATACGTCAAGAACGGGACTTATTAACCCTATTGCGGTATTTGAAAGCGTGGAGCTGGAGGGCACTACAGTAAGCAGGGCAAGCCTGCATAATGTCAGCATTGTAGAGGATTTACAGCTTGGAATAGGCGATACAATTACCGTATACAAGGCTAATATGATTATTCCTCAGGTGGCGGAAAACCTGACAAAAAGCGGCAATGCGTCCATACCGGAAAAATGCCCTGTCTGTCATGAGGAAACTGAGATTGTTGCCTTGCGTGACGGCAAGGCACTTAAGTGTACAAACCCTAACTGCCGTGCTCAGCGTATCAGCTCACTTGCTCATTTTGTATCAAGAGATGCAATGAATATTGAGGGACTTTCCGAGGCAACCATTGAGAAATTTATTGAAAAGGGCTTTCTTGACAAATACCCCGATATATTTAAGCTGAGCCGTTTTAAAAATGAGATTATGGCAATGGAGGGCTTTGGAGAAAAATCCTATAATAATCTGATTGATGCCGTTGAAAGGTCAAAAACGGTGCAGCTGCCCAACTTTATTTACGCACTTGGTATTAATCATGTGGGCTTAAGCAATGCAAAGCTCCTTTGCAGGTATTATGACAACGATTTAAAAAAAATAATGGAGGCAAAGGCTGAAGAGCTTGTGGAGGTTGAGGGCTTTGGCGAGATTATAGCAAAAGCCATTGAACGCTATTTCAGCCATGAGGAAAATGTTTCTCTGCTTAATGAGGTACTTAAATATGTTAATCCCACGGGCGATGCGGAAAATACGGCAGGGCAAAAGCTTGAAGGCCTTAGCTTTGTCGTAACGGGTGATGTGTATATCTATAAAAACCGCAGGGAGCTTCAGGCTGATATTGAAAGGCTTGGAGGTAAAACGACAGGCAGTGTGTCCTCAAAAACCTCATACCTTATCAACAATGATGTAAATTCAGGCTCTTCAAAAAATAAAAAGGCTAAGGAATTGGGTATTCCCATTATCAGTGAGCAGGAGTTTATTGATATGATTAAGTAAAATAAAATGCTGAGGAGTTTTTATAACTCCACAGCATTTTTTATCGGGGAAATACTGATTTAATAGTGTAATTTGTTTTTTCCATAAGCTTCATAATAGATTGTGTAAATCTGCAAATATTTCCTTATTAGCTGTATACAGACGCTTATAAACATCATAATATTTATCATAAACAGAGGCGTCGGCTGAAGGGATTATAATTCTGTCACATTTTAGCACCTTTGCCTGTATGGTCTCAAGACTGTCACATAAGCCTGCCCCGACCATTGCCAGAAATGCGGCACCAAGAGAGGGACCCTCTGAAACACCGTTAACCTTTAAGGGTTTATTAAGTACATCTGCAATTATCTGTCCCCATAGTGGGCTTTTTGCTCCACCGCCTGTAATTGTAAGCTCATCAATTTTGGTAAAAGCCAGTACGTTTTCGTACATATCCCTTATGCCAAAGGCAACGCCCTCCAAAACACTGCGGATAATATCGCCCTGTGTGTCTGATCCCGAAAGACCTAAAAAAACACCTCTTGCGTTTGGGTCATTATGAGGTGTGCGCTCACCGAAAAGATAAGGCAGAAAGATTATTCCGCTGCTGCCTTTTGGTGATTTTTCGGCTAAAGTATCAAGCGCATTAAAGGCAGTAGTATTAAACAGGGTACGTTTAAGCCAGTTAAGACATTCCCCTGCGCTGAGCATACAACCCATGGCATACAGGGTATTTGGTACGGAATAATTGAACAAATGTACTGCACCTGTTACTTTTGCGTTAAGCTTGTTAAGGCAGCCTATAACAGTGCCGCTTGTACCTATGGATATAATGCCCTGACCGTAATGGGACATACCGCTGCCCACAGCCGCACAGCTGTTGTCTGCTCCGCCTGCAACAACCATACAGCTGTTACCTAAAAGACTGCATAAATCTCCTGTTACCCTACCGACATTATCTGTTGAAGACAGCACCTGCGGAAGTATATTTTTATCAATATTAAGAGCTGACAGTACGGTATCAGACCATCGGCCGTTTTTAACATCATACATAAGCGTACCTGCTGCATCTGATTTTTCCGTTGCAATTACACCTGTAAGCCTGTAATTTATGTAGTCCTTTGGCATAATAAGCTTATTAACCCTGCTGTAGTTTTCTGTCTCGTTATCTCTCAGCCATAAAAGCTTTGGCAGTGTAAAGCCCTCCAGGGCAAGGTTTGCTACGCTCTCAAGTAATACTTCTCTCCCCACGGTATTGTAAATATCCCTTGTTTGCTTTGTTGTTCTTGTATCGTTCCATAGTATTGCCTTACGGATAATCTGTCCGTCCTTATCAAGAAAAACGGAGCTGTGCATTTGTCCGGAACAGGATAGTGCGGCCACATTACCCCTTGCGTCGGGATATTTGTCAATAAGCGTCTCCAAGACTTTCTCAACGGCATACCACCATGTCTGAGGGTCCTGCTCGCTATAGCCGGGCTTTGGCAAATCGGGGGAATAGCTTACGGTAGCGTCTGCGCATATATTTCCCTCCTGCGACAGCAGAAGTGCCTTAACGCCACCCGTTCCCAAATCAATACCAATTACATATTTCATAAAATACCTCCATAAGTAAAAAGAGCTGCCACTATGACAGCCCGTTATTAATTGTCCTCAAGTAAAACTATTTCACGTATATTCTGAAGCTCGTGAGCAACAATCAGCTTTGAGGTCATAATACAAACCATATTTTTTGTATTAAAGCCAATCAGCTCACCCTCAAAAATTTTATTTTGCAGAGTGGTAATTTTAATTTTCATACCTCGTCTGAAGGTCTGCCCGTGAAAGCTGAACATTTCAAGCGGAAAAATTGTATAGCATCTGTCCAAAATCATTTTCAAATCGTTTTTATTTGGTGCCGCAGAACGTACAGCCTTTGACATTATGCGGTGCATACGTACAAAATTACGTATAATAAGTGTAAGACAAAGTGCAGCAACCGCCGCATAGAAAATATCGCTTCCACTTAAGGGAATATTAAGGTTACTTAACATAAGGAACACCCCCTGTGATTTAATGTAGCATATTTATTAAATAACATCAATCAACAATTGTTCATTGTGCTTATTTTTGTGAATTATTACTGCTTTGCCAAAGCATATTATTAATAAACTGTTTTGCTGTTCTGCCTGACATACCCTTTTGGTTAAGCTCCCACTTAAGAGCCTCCTGCTTAAGGGTCTGTTCATCAATGTCAAGCCCTCTGCGTTTGGCTATACCTGTTACAATATTAATATATTCCTTAGGTGTTGGCTTAGGATATGTAATGGTGATACCGAAGCGGTCCGCAAGGGAAAGCTTTTCGTTTAAGGTATCTGTTGTATGTATTTCCGCCTCATCAGAGCCGCTTGAACGGTCTGACCATTTTTCCTGTATCAGGTGACGGCGGTTGCTGGTTGCGTAAAACAGTACATTGTCGGGCTTGCCTTCTGCACCGCCTTCAAGCAGTGACTTCATATACTTGTACTGAATTTCACCCTCGTCAAAGGATAAATCGTCAATAAAAATAATAAAGTATCTGCCTCTCGGTCTTATCAGCTTTAAAATATCGGGCAGATGTGCAATCTGCTCCTTTGTAATTTCCAAAAGTCTTAAGCCGTCTTTAAAATAACGGTTTACAAGTGCCTTTACAGATGAGGATTTACCCGTGCCTCTTGCGCCTACAAGTAGTACATTATTGGCATTAAAACCGTTTATAAAAGCCTCAGTGTTTTCAATCAGCTGATTTGTCTGTGCCTCATAGCCTATTAAATCATCAAAGGTAATAGTGTCAGGGTGAGCTATACCCTTAAGGCTTTTTGTTTTGTCGTCATAACGGAAGGAACGGTAAATTGATATATCTCCGCAACCCGCCCTATTATGAAAAGAGATAATATCGTCTATTGTAAGCTTATTTAGGCTTTCATTGCCGCTGCCGCAATTTACGGGAGTGTAGTTAAGCACCTCGTCAATGGCACCTTTAAGAAAATGAGAATCCGGCAGCAGATGCAAATCAATATCGGCTATACTCATTATTGCGTTTATATCAGCTTGCGCCATACGGTATATGGAGGTATTCTTAACCTTTACATTATTTTCACAGTAAAGGGTGAAGGTGTTTTCATCGGATAGTAAAAGGTGAACTATATAATTGTGGAACAGATTACCTGAAAAGCCCTTTTTCTCTGCCTCTTCCATAAGCAGAGTAACAAGTCTGCTCATTGGCTCATAATTATCCTCTGCGGTAAGCACCTCATAAAGAAGCTCTACTATTTTATCCCTTGCTATATTCTTATATACGGTTAATGAGTTTATATTATCTAATATTCTGTCAAAATTCATTTTATTTTTCCTCTAATACTTTAATTTTGTTATTTTCTCCGCCCATAACGATAATGCCGTTATTTTGGTAAGCTTTGATTTTTTTTATATGCTCTCCAGTAATACGCTCTCCTGTTATTATAAGAGGAATATCGGGAGGAAAGGGGGTAATGCATTCCCCTGCAATAAGACCTTCGGCATTGTCAAGGTTAACAGATACAGTTTTGCCGTAAAATGCACAACGTGGTGATATAACGGGCATAACTGCTTCACTTTGCAGAGAAACGGCAGGGATTTGTTTATAAGGCTTTAAGCTCCTGTCTGTTTCAAGTAATGCCTCCGCAAACTTCATAAGGGCGCAGCGCGTATCGGCAACGCTTGTCATGGCAATTATATGCCCCCTGTCGGCAAGCTCTATCTGTATATTATATTCCTTTAAAAGAATTTGTGCAAGTGCTTTGCCATTTAAATTTTCACCAGTCATAATTACAAGCTTGCTGATGTCATAATCGTCTATACTGTCATTATTAAAGGTATATCTGCCTGCAAGTTTCATACCTCTGAGGTGTGAGAGCATTTCTCTTATCTCCATTAAATTGGCGGTAAATTTATCAAACATAGCAATGTTTTCCGTCAGCATTGCCCTTGTCTTATCCATAAGCGCCATCATTATATATGAGGGTGAGGTTGACTGTACCATTGAATACGCCTCCATAATACGCTGAAAATCAACCCTTTCGGCATTAATATTTATTACGCCGCTTTGGTTTGGACAGGGCAGTGTTTTGTGCCAGCTGTTTATGGAAATATCGGCGCCCTGTTCCATGGCTGTTTTGGGAAATCGGGGGGAAAAAGCAAAATGTGCCCCGTGGGTTTCATCAACTATAAGTATGGCATTGTGTTTATGGGTAATATCCGCAAGTGATTTTATGGGGGAGGTAAAGCCCTCATAGGTTGGTGAGGTAATAAGCACAGCCTTTGCATCGGGATGAGCCCTGAGAGCCCTTTCCAAGGTATCCTCGCTGATGCCGCCTGTAATTGAGCCGCTTAAGGACTGCGTATATATGTAAACGGGAACGGCGCCCGAAAGCACAAGTCCGTTGTATACACTTTTGTGTGCGTTTCTGCATACAATAATCTTGTCTCTCTCTTTTAAAGTGCCCAGTATTGCGGTAAGTACTCCGCCTGAGCCGCCGTTTATGAGAAATAACGATTTGTCACAGCCGTTTAGCTGTGCCATTAATTTTTCCGCCTCCAGTATAACCCCGTCGGGGCGGTGCATATTATCGGAGCCGTCAATTTCGGTTATGTCAAGCGTAAGCAAATCATCTCTTATAAAATCGGTGCTACGCTTATGTCCCGGCATATGCAGTGGGTAGCAGTCTGAGCTTGTAAGCTCTTTTATTCTGTTATATAAAGGGGCATTCATATTAACCCTCCTTTGGTATTGAAAAAAATTTTAATTTATGATAATATAACATTATAACATAAAATTTGACTTGTAAAGAGGATTTATTGTATGTTTAAATTTTTATACCCTAAAAAATACCTGATGTCCGTATACGAGCTGACTCCTGAAATGCTCAAGGACCTTGGTATTGAAACGGTGATATTTGATATAGACAATACTCTTGTGCCCTATTGGATAAAGGAGCCTGATGACAGACTTAAAGCATACTTTACCTCCTTAAGGGATAACGGAATACTTGTAAGCGTGCTTTCAAACAGCAGAGAGGAGCGCAGCAGAGTATTCTGTAAAAGTATGGATATTCCCTACGTTTACAGAGCAGGCAAGCCCGGCATAGGCGGCCTTAACAGACTTATTGAAAAACTTGGTGTTAGGCGGGAGGGCTGTCTTATTGCAGGGGACCAGATTTTTACCGATGTATGGTGCGGCAACAGAGGCGGTATTTACTCCGTACTTATTAAGCAGGTAAGCACGAAGGACGAATGGATTACAAAGCCCAAGCGGGGCATTGAAAGAATAATTGTAAATATGTATTTAAAACAGGAGATGAAAAACAGTGGAAATAGATGACAGAATAAACGGCTCTACAGCTGTATTTGGTGTTATAGGGAACCCTATAGAGCATACTCTAAGCCCTCTTATACATAATACTATGGCAAAAATGCTGGATACAAATTTGGTTTATACATCTTTTCATGTAAAAAGCAGTGAGCTTGAGGAGGCAATAAGGGGCGCTTATAAGCTGGGCATAAAGGGGCTTAATATAACCGTACCCCATAAAAAGGAAATAATAAAGTGTCTTTGCTCCCTTGATAAAACTGCAGAGGCGGTAGGCGCCGTAAATACCATAAAATATACCGATAAGGGATATGTGGGCTACAATACGGATATGATAGGCGTTTATTATGCGCTTACGGGCAACGGTGTAACCGTACAGGATAAAACGGTGCTTGTGCTGGGTGCAGGCGGTGCTGCCAATGCCTGTGCTGCAATGGCAGCTGCAAAGGGTGCAAAAAAGGTTTACATTGCAAACCGAACTGCCGAAAAGGCGTTAAGCCTTGCAGAGCATATTAAAGGATATTACAATATTGAGATAGAGGCACTGCCCATATCCGATATTGACGATATTGATAAATGTGAAATTATACTTAATGCCACAACCCTCGGATTTGATGAAAACAAGGGTAAAACTCCCGTTGAGGACATTGGCTTTTTCGGGCGCAAGGGTGTTGAAACGGTTTTTGATGCAATTTATTCCCCATGGGAAACAAGGCTTTTATCCGACAGCGCTTCGCAGGGTGTTAAAACAATAAACGGCTTTGATATGCTTATATATCAGGCTGTTGCCGCAAGGGAAATATGGTATGACGAAAGGCTTGGGGCTGATTTTAGGGCACAGGTCAGGTTAGAGCTTTTGCAATACTATTTAGGGAGAAACAGGACATGAAGCGGATGAGCAATATTGTACTCATAGGATTTATGGGCAGCGGTAAAACCAGTATAGGGAAAAGACTGTCCGTAAGAATGAAGTGGGAATTTATAGATATGGACGACTTTATTGAAAAACGTGAGGGAATATCCGTAAATGAGATTTTTGCCGTTAAAGGAGAGCCGTATTTCAGAGACATTGAGCGTGAACTGTGCCATAGATTCAGCCAGCCCAAATGCAAAATAATCGCTACGGGCGGCGGTGTAATTAAAAATGAGGATAATGTGGCGGATTTAAAAAAAGGCGGTGTGATTATATACCTTAAATCCAATCCAGAAACCATAGCCTATAACCTGCGCAATGATGACACCCGCCCTCTGCTAAAGTGTGATGACAAGCTTGGCAGAATAAGAGAGCTGCTTGCACAGAGAGAGCCTGTATATAACAAATGCGCTGACATTACAATAGATGTATC
>CALIRN010000310.1 GCA_938042265.1 uncultured Eubacteriaceae bacterium | reverse complement strand
TCCCTTGTGTAATTATTTTATTGTGAAAGCAAAGCATACAAACACCTGACTGTCTGCTTTTAACAAGTGCTGCAAGCCTTTGCCATGCACCACTGCTGTAGAAGGCTTTGGTATCTTTGTCACGCTTGAATTTATCGTACTTAAAATTTTGCTGACTTTTTTTCTGCAATTCTTTCTGGTGGCACTTTTCACAATATTTATCGTTTTTTTTAATAATTTTGCCACACCGGCAAATTCTCAAATTCGGCATAAATCCGCCCCCTTTAAAATTTCCCATAAAACAAAGTCTGTGAAATTTTCGCTGTCAAGTTTCTTCTATTAATGCAAATGTAAAAATTTTATAATTTCCATTTTTAATTTTTAAAGGAAATCAAATTGAAAAATTATTAAGAGTGTGACTTATCTGCTCATCTGTCACACCGATATAAATTAATGTTTCTTCGGGGGTGACATGATTAAATATTTTTTGTAGCATAGCTACATCTTTAAATTGCTTATAGTGCCAATAGCCGAATGTCTTTCGTAGCGTATGACAGCCAACGGCATAAGTAACACCTGCTTGTTTGGCAGCATTGTTAATAATGTTGTATGCCTGCCGCCTGGATAAGTGCGGACAATATCTGTTGGGGCTTCGAAACAAGTACTCATCATCCTCAAGCTCCTCAGCAGCTATGTATTCAAACAGCTCCTTTACAATGGCTTGAGGTACCGTATATCTGTTTCTTTTGTTTTTATGGCGGTGACGTGTTTTCATTTCGATTACATAAATATAGTTTTTGCCTTTTACATCCTTAACCTTGAGCTCCAAGATATCTCCAATCCTCATTCCGATATGGATAGAAAACTGAAACAGCATATAGTTACGATAGCTCTGCTCTCTTAATATACTGCGGATTTTATCCAACTTCGCTTTAGTTCTTATAGGCTCAACTCTGTTCACATCATCACCACCAATAGAAAAGGCAAGCTGTTAAGCCTGCCGAAACACAATTACATAATTATTTACAATAGCATATTAACACATTAAAATTCTCATAGACTATCAATTTTTCATTTTTTCAAAAATTTTTTTAATTGCAGCATCCTTTCTCCTGTATACGGTTGCCTCGGAAGTATGCAGTTCTTTCGCTATACGGTAAATGTTAAGCTTGTCAACATATATTGACCTCAAAATAAACTGTTCGTCCTCACCCACAACATCTAGCATTTTCTCTATCTTTTCAGCTGCTGCCAGTCTATCATTAAGCTTCTCACTATACCTTAGTTTCATTTTTTCGGCATTCAATACAACTTCCGCCACAGGGTCTGACTTATTATTGCCATGTGGCAAACCGTCCTGGCTTATGCCTCGTATACCACCTGTTTCGGCAATTAATCTGTCATAGTCCTCATACTGCTTTTTCAGGGACTTTACCTGTAGCAACAGATAATTATAATTTTCCAGCAAGGCTTTTACTTCCTCGACAGTTTCCATAGGTCACACCCCTTTCAATTCCATCTGCACGCCCTTAAACGCTGTATAAAAGTCAATAGCCTCTTTTAGTTCCCTTCTGATGCGTTTAAGCTCTTTCTGCATATTTCTATTAATTTCCTGCTCTCTTGCCGGATGCTCATATATTTCGCTGTACGTATCGTGATACAGCTTAAACATTTCATACTCTGCGTTAGTCCTTATGTACCTTACAATTTCTGCGGTGTCGGCTTCGCCCTTTGGCTTTAATGCAGCAGCATTCGCTCTCAGCAGCTCAAGTCTTTCTTTTGGAAAATCCTGTAACTTGACAGTTGCACTTTGTTTAATTTTTCTGACACTCTCAATTTCGCTGTCCTTATCATAGGCACTCATCAGCGCACTAATAGCCGCATCTAACATATAATCACCCCAGATTATAGAATTTTGTAGTAACACCTTTAAAGCCTAATCTTACAGTGCCAAGAGCACCATTACGCTGTTTCGCCACAATAAATTCGGCTGTTCCTTTATCCTTGCTATCAGGATAGTACACATCATCTCTGTAAATAAAAATAACTGTATCTGCATCTTGCTCAATGTTTCCAGATTCTCTTAAATCCGCTAGTACCGGTCTTTTGTTCTGCCTGCCCTCAACACTGCGGTTAATCTGACTTAGCAGAATCACAGGACAATCAAACTCTTTCGCCATCAAAAGAGCTGTTCTCGATATTTCGCCTAAGTCTGTAGCTCTATTGCCGTTATCCGCAATCCTAACAATTTGCAAATGGTCTATGACAATTACGGCAAATTCCTTACCCGATTTATTTCTAAGACCTCTGCAGCTTTTCAGAATATCATTGATGCTGACGTTCATGTTGTCCTCAATTTTAAAATTTTCTGTTGCAGTTGCAAAGCCCTTTGTATATTCCTGTATTTTAAGCAGCTCATCAGCCGAGAGCATATTAAACTTAAAATGTTCGTTGCTGATGTTGATAGCTGAGCAATAGAGCCTTAGGGCAATATCATCTTTCGGCATTTCCAGGCTAAAAAACACTGTATTTTTATCCGGATTGTTTTTTGCAACAGTCTGACAAATATTCAATGCCGCCGTTGTTTTTCCCATAGCAGGCCTGCCCGCAAGGATAAACAGTTTTTGTTTTTCCAAACCCGATATTAAATCGTCAAGTTTAAAAAATCCGGTAGAGTATCCGCTAAGCTGTGTACCGTTTTTTCTGCGTTCCGCAACCTTAAGCAAAACTCTCTCCAATATTTCAGGTACCGCCTCAATTTGGGTTGCTCCTGCGTTATCGGATTTTATATTATCAACAGCAGCATTTAATTTTTCAAGGTCGTTTCCGGCAGCTGCCTCTAATACGGCATTAGCCTTAATTATGCACCTGCGGCGATATGCAAGGTCAAGCAATATATTACAATGGCTTTTAACATTTGCACTGGTAGAGGTTTCTGAGGCAAGCTCAATTACATATTCCTGCGGTACCTCACCTTCCATGGCAGCAATTACAGTAACAATATCAACAGACTTTCCTTTTGTGTTCAGATCTATAATCGCATTAAAAATTTTTTGATTGCCTATGTAATAAAAATCCTCTGCACTCAGACAGTCAAGGGCATTTTTTAAGCCATAATCATCAAAGAGCATAGCACCTATAACTGCCTTTTCGCAGTTTATGTCGGCAGGCATTTTGGGTTTATCCATCATTCTGCATCATCTCCCTTTCTGCTTTTCTTCGGGCAAGCATAGCCTCCGTTTCTGCACAGTTATCAACATTCTGTTTTGGTACTGCATTACGTCCATTGTTACTCTTGTGCATTTTCATAACCAGCCTGTCATATTGTTTTCGCAACGAATCAGCGGAAAGAATATTGCAGCTCCAGAAGTCGTCCTCAGTTGCGAATTGGATAACCTCACATATTTCATGTTTGTCCCTATTGTCAATCCTGAGCATACGCCCAATGGTCTGCACCCATTTTTGTTTTTTCGCTCCCTCAGGTAATTTAATATCAGGCTTATTTTTCTTTAGCCTTGCAATAAAAAAATCAACAATCCTCATTTCGTCGCTATCCTCGGATTGCGACGTAGAATTATTCTCTGTAGTAATTTCTGTAGTAATCTCTGTTACCGTTTTTCTATTTTGAGCGATTGGATTTTCTATTTCAAAATATGGATTTTCTATTTTAGAAATTGCATTTTCTAAAATAGAAAATGGTAAAGCCAAAGAGTACCCATCTAAAGAATATCCTAATTTTACAAGTTCTGTTTGTATGTATTTCAAATTGATTTTATACTCTTTTCTTCTGTCCCATTTGTTTTTATTTTGCCTTATCTCAATAAAACCTGCTTTTTGTAAACTTTCCAGATGCCTTTTTATGTTGCTTGGGCTTAATCTTAGCATAGTTTCCTCACTTAGCTCATCATATCCCTTGTATATCCAACCGAAACGGCAGCCTTCCGGCTCTCTGTTCTCCAGTGCAGCCTCTTGTTCCAAAAATAAATCAAAGTCCTGCACCCTCTCACTCCAGTAAATAATCTGGTTAAGGAGTATTGCATCAACATAGTCGCCTGTCAGAGCAACCAGCTCCTCTTTAATTACCACCCTTTTTAATTTTTGGGGTTTTAATTCTACCATCTGCTATCCTCCTCTCCCTTTACCATTGCATGCGCAACTCTCAGCCTTACAACCTCAAGGCTTGCTATAATGCCTATTAATTCATTTGCTATATCGTCCATGCCATATTCATATTCCGAATATTCTTTTAAATGCTCGGACAACAATTCTTCGGTTTGTTCTGCGACATTTTTAATTTTCAGTGACAAATCAATTCCGTCTTTTTTTAACATAATCTAACTCCTCTATTCCATGCCTATTCTTGTAACTATCCCAGGTTTCGGTCTTATACAACCTACCATACACATACCTTTGAGCAAACTCCTATTACATATCAATTTCCCTTTCCGGTAACTCAGCTATTTGCCTTGCAAGAGCAGCGGCTGTTTGCCAATCACCGTACTCTACCGCATCTTCCCACTCTGCAAACAATCCATAATCGTCGTCCATATCCGTTAAGTCTTTGCACATATAGCTGGTCGCCGCACTATTCCAATCGATTGGGCAAAAATGACAGTTGGGAAAATTTGATTGCTGTTTACAACATTGCTGTTCTTCATACTCACAACAGAAACAATTGCACGCTATAAATTCATTAAAACCGTGTATGTACAGGTATTCCGACTTTTTTACAATCTGTTTCCGCCTTTCCGTTTCCTCGGCAATCCACCGCCACATTTTTCTATGTTCGGTGATAGCCTGTTGTTTGGTAAGTTTCATTTCTCTGCCTCCCTTTCCCGTAAAGCTTCCTCTGCTTCAATTTGTGTAAGGAATACTGTTTTGCCAAAGTCATAAAATGATACATAGTCCTTGCTATAATCATCTTCAAGATACACATTCCAAACGTGTCCGTTAAGATTGTGCATACCTCCGAAAGCATTTACAACGCAAACTTTCATTTTGAAAATACGCCACCTACCGTCCGTGCAACATACTAAGTCATATACGGTATCCCCTTTCTTGCACGGCAGCTTCAACAGTAAGCCTTGTTCCTCCAAGTCCTCATACTTGGCAAGTTTATTTAAACATAAACCATTCGTTATTTTTGTGTTATCTAGCCTCGAAACAGCAAATTTACTCTCGCCGTCATCAATCCATTCCGTCAGCCTCTCCATCATCTCACCCCTAACATTTCCTTGATTTCCTCTTTTCCAATCAATCGACTCCGTGTTGTGCTCATCTGCCCAACGTTGCATACACAGCATTAAACTGATACACTTTGTCATTCCTCCGTCCTCCTAACAACATAGTATAAAATTCTGACTTAATGTCCCTATTAACACTACTTTTGTAGGCAAAACAGGATTTGTCACAATATTTATTCTTCCGGCACATTTTACAGTTGTCATCGAGCTTCCATTGCTCATTCGTATCTATATTTTTCATAATATAACCTCTGTTTGCAACTCTTTAACAGCTCCATATTATAGCCACTCTCAACGAATTTCACAGTCAGAGGACGGTTCACTTGATTCCCAAGTTCCTGATATATCAAGGCTATATCTTTCTTTGAAAAATCCGTTCCTAGAAATGTATTTATACCCCTGAGCATAAACTCGTGAAATTCATCATTTTTCTTATGTTGTCTGTATACTTGTGTCTTGCAGGCTGACCTTGATAGCCATTCAAGCACTTTGCACTTGATTTCTAAATCGTCAACACAATTTGCAAGATTAAAATATATATTGCTTTTCCTGTGTGCTATAAATTCGCCTAAATGATTAATAAAACTTTGTGGGAACGCATTTAATAGCTTTAATTCCGTATCTCTCATTCTTCCACCCTCCTATTCCAAGCTTCTATTGCTTCCTCTCATCAGTGCGAGCTTCTTACGCTTTATTGCCGCATCTATCTCCTCATCAGAGTATACAGGCTGATTATAATTAACAAATCCTGTCGGCTTAGTGTTTTCCTTTACCGCCTCAGCACACCTTATTCGTCAGTAACATTGACCCTAACTATCTTTAACCCTTTTCGGGTACCAGGATGCCGATTTCCATACTTACCAGGATTAGAATTTTTGATTGCAATCTGTCGCAATGTTGACACCTTTATGCCGCAATAATCTGCAACCTGTACCGATGTTCCTACAAAAATCGGCAATTCGTATTTATCCGCTGTAACTGCCATGAAATAAGTCATAATTACACCTGTCTTGCACTTTCGCAAAAATCAAAATCACTGACCTCAATGTTGTAGCTATACTGCTTTTTACCGTCCTTTTTGTAGCTACTGGTAGACAATCTCCCCTGCACAGCAATCTTGTTGCCTTTGCGAAAATATTGTTGTACCAGCTCCGCTTTTTTGCCGAAAATAACACATGGAATAAAATCAGCACTTGCCTCATCGTCCCCACGATTTTCTTTATAAGGCTTGTCCACCGCAAGCATAAATTTACAAATTGCAACATTGCTACTGCTGTATGAGGTACCTGGTTCCTGACACAGCCTCCCAAGCAAAAATATTTTGTTCATCGTTCACCACACTCCTCTAATGTCTTGATAATAGCAGTCATAAGACAGTATCCTTTAAAATCACCAGCAAATATTAAATCTAAGGCTGTATCTATAACCTCAGCAATCTCACTATCAATCGGAATTGGTCCATAAACAGACTCTAAGCCTAGCGTAAATACCATTTTTAAATCGGTGTAGCTCTGCTTACCCTTATCGGTAGTCAAATAGATAATATTTGCCAAGCACCTTATATACTCCTCAGAGCCTGCCTTGTATTCGGCAAGCTTGTCCCTAAGCCTTGCAACTCTTACATTACCCATAATCAATTATACGTTGGCTCAACCTCCGCATCTGGAGTAGCCTCCACAAACTCACCATTTATCAATTCATAATACGTATCAGTTTTAATTATCTTATCATCAACCTTAATCGCCTTTACATCAAGGATCTTATAATTGTTATCTCTTTCAGCAATAACAATATAGCAACCTAAAGCACCTTTTGCTCTGCCTGCATATC
>CALIRN010000309.1 GCA_938042265.1 uncultured Eubacteriaceae bacterium | reverse complement strand
CTGCCATCGGGTCTTACTATCTTTTGGAGCTTGCCGTTCTCATTATAGGTATAGTAGGTTGTACGGCTGTTCCAATCGGTGACAGAAGTCATTTGGTTTACGCTGTTATAAGTGTAGGTAACTGCCTTTCCGTCGGGATAGGTAAGCTTTGTAAGGTTGCCTACGCTGTCATACTCATAGCCTATGGTCTGTCCTGCGGCATTTGTGTAGCTTACAATTCTGTTAAGGCTGTCGTAAAGCCTTGTGATTGTGCCGTTTTTATCCTCTATTGTAAGAAGATTTCCGTTTTCATCATAATTATAAATTACAACGTCCTCAGGTGTTTTTCTGCCTGTGGTATTACCGTCGGCATCATAGGTATACTCTATGCTCTGTCCACGCTTATTTGTGTACTTTGTAAGCTGACTTACGGCATTGTAGGTATAGCTGTCGCTTTCACCTGTTGCCGCTGTTTCGCTCTTTAAGCGGTTGAGTAAATCATACTCATATATCGTATTGTTATTGTTTGCATCCTTAAAAGCGGTTACCGTATTGTAAGCATTGTAGTTGTATTCCACAATGCCGCCCAATGGGTCGGTTTCCGTTTTGAGGTTGCCGTTACCGTCATAGGCATATGTATAGGTATTTCCTCTTGCGGTTTTATATGTAAGAGGATTTCCCAGTGCATCATAGGTATACTCAACCTTATTGTTAAGAGCATCGGTTATTGTAAGCGGCTTATTGTTATAATCATATGTTGCTGTAACAAGTCCGTTACCCTCATTTGCTGTAAGAACATTTCCGTTACCATCATATGTATAGCTGTAAACCTGTGCACTTGGCAATGTTATTGATGAAGCACTGTTTACATCATCATAAGCATAGGTTGTTACATTGCCGTTTGCATTTGTTACTGTTATAGCTCTGTTAAGGCTGTCATAAGTATACTCCGTAACTCCACCCATTGGGTCGGTCACCTTTGTAAGGTTGCCGTTGTTGTCATACTCGTAGGCAGTTGTATAACTCTTCGCATCCTTTTCGGTTACTTTGTTTCCCCTGAAATCATAGGTGTAGGAATACGTATTGCCAAGAGGTGTTTTAACCGTAAGCATATTTCCGCTTGCATCATAGGTCATTGCGGTTTTATTGCCCAGCGAGTTTGTTACCTCTGTCAGGTTACCCATGTTGTCATAGGTGTAAGCCGTTACGTTGTTGTATGGGTCGGTTATTCCTACAAGCCTGTCGGTGTAATCAAGAGTATACTTTGTTGTTGCTCCGCCTATGGTTTGCTGCACAAGCCTGTTAAAGTTGTCATAAGCATAGGCTGCAACATTGCCGTTTTTGTCCTTTTCCGAAACAACATTGCCAACGCTGTCATACACATATTCAACTGCACCTGTGTTGTCCTCTGCCTTTAAAACCCTGTCCTCTTTGTCATAGGTAAAGGTTGTTAATGCACTGCCCTTTGATGTTGTAAACAGGTTGTTATTGGCATCATATACATTGGTGGTTACATTGCCGTTTTTATCGGTATAGGTCAGCACATTACCTTTGTTGTCATAGGTGTACTGCTCCGTATGTCCGCTCGGATATGTAACCTTTACAAGCCTTTTATCCTCGTCATACTCATATGATGTGGTATTGTTTAAAGCATCGGTTACACTTGTTATATTTCCGTCGGCATTATAGGTGTAATCGGTTTTGCTGCCGTTAAAGTCCGTTGAGGAAGTCATTTTGCTGTCTGTATAGACATAGCTTGCAGTTATCGGTGTACCCTCTGACGGTGTTATTTTTACAGATGTTGTGTTGCCGTCATTGTCATAGGTATACTCAGTTACCGTGTTTCTCTCATCGGTTTGGGTCTTTAAGCGGTTATTGCTGTCATAGGTGTTGGTTATTACAGCACCGTTTGGCAGTGTGGTTTTAATAAGGTTTGATTTGTCATCATAGGCATAAGATGTTGTTACATCATTCTGGTCGGTGAAGGAAAGCAGATTGTCCTTATCATCATAGATATATGTAACCGTGTTTTCCGCCGATTTAATTACGCTTGCGAGATTGCCGTTGCCGTCATAGGTATACATAACCTCGTTGCCCTTAGGGTCAACAGCCTTTACAAGCTCACCAAAACGATTGAACTCCTTGTATAATTACATAGGTCTTGCTCTAGCTTTTATCATTTTTCCTCCTGTCTTGTTCATTGCAAGACACACCTCCATACCCCTGTATTTCCACCCTCTCAAAAAGACATATCATTCACAGGTATTAATTCAAATATATCCCCGCCATTATTTTTCCAGACAAATTTGACTGTATCAAAATTACATGGATAATTAACCGAAATCTCCATCAAACGTTCAGCTAAATTCAATGTATTTATATCACTATAATATTCCATTTCTAAATCATCAGGTTCGGCTATTATGTTGTTCTTATACTTTATATTAATACATTTTGCATCCGCTGCCGCATACCTTTTATATAAATATGATAAGTCAGATATATTTTCAATATTTTCACAACAATTAACAACATAATTATACTCATCTCTTGTTATAATTTGCTTTCTTATCTTAAAAATATACTGTAAATAATTTTCGTTAGAAACATTTTCGTGGTCTTCAGCCTTACACATACCTCGATATGTATATAAAATTCTATTATCATAAAGCACATATAGATATGTGTCAGTTGTCTCAGCACTGTAGCAAGCACTATGAACATCTACTACAACTACGGCATCGGATATATTCTTTATACTACTGGAAACATTTAGAACTGGAATTCCAAGCGTTCTGATTAATATCATATATATTGCGATTATAGCTATGATAAATAATACAAAGCATTGAATTTTTTTCTTAAATTTAGCATCTTTACTCAAGGGAATACACCAACCTTTTTGGAATTATATGTTCTTTTCTAATTTTGTTTTCAGTAATATTATTCTCACCCTCATTAATTAGACCAACTACAATATATTCCTCTATATTATGATATGCCGGAGCAGGTCTTGTCACAACCCTTCCAAATAATCCTCGCATACGATAGGTATATTGACCATTCACCTTATTTTTACTATCAAAGGCTACACCATTCATATACCTATCTGCATGAATCAGTTCATGTGCAAGAACAATAAATACATCTTCTTCTTTTTTATCCTCTGCAATATTGCTATCATAACTTTCAGCTACATAATGAGTCACAGGCTGAGGATTTAGGATAATATCAACGTCACTTCCAACACGATTTTTTCCAGTTGTATTATCCCTAAATGCAAATTCTTCATTAGTGGCTTGAGTATATGACCCAGAAGGCTTGCTATTATCATGTCTATACGGATTACTGCCAGAATTATACAAATAAACATTGCATTTTTTCGGGTTAGTCATAATTTTAGTAATTAATTGATTGCCCCATGGATAGTATTCTGTATCAGGAATATCATCGCTAACTATGTACACCTTACCTTGTTTGTCATAATTCAGTTTATAATCCGTTAAGTAGTTTAATTCTTTTAAAAGTTGTTTCTTCTCATTATCTGTTCCACCAACGTAAGGTTAGGGTAAACAACCTCTACAAGCCCACCAAAACGATTAAACTCCTTATACAATTACATAGGTCTTGCTCTAACTTTTATCATTTTTACCTCCTGACTAATGCATCATTCATAGTAAGCAACCAATACAAAGTTTAAGCTTTTTGAAATTGTGATTTGTAGTTACGGCTCCAGGACGCACCTCCGTCCCCTGTATTGCCTCTTTCTGTGGTTTCGAATCGTACCCTGTATTGGTCTAGTAGGTGGTATTGCCATTAGCTGTTTTTTAATTCCAAGGTTTTTCCAATGGTGGATTATCCATATACGAATTAAACAATCCAAAAAAGTCATTGTTAACTCTTTGATCTTGCATTAAATCATTATAATCGATATTTCCCTTTTTTTCTGAAGCAGATGAATAATATTTACCCTTAATAAAAATATACCATGTTGTACCCTCATAAAATCCATCATACATTTCATCTTTAGATCTTTGTTCATAATTTTTTTGAATATAATCAAATTCATCTTCAAATTTTTCATACTCCTTTTTTGATAAAACACTAACCTCTGTTTCTTCTAATGGCAAGAACTTTAATCCATACTTGTAATTCACAACATCATCTGTTGTTCTAATATATCCCTGGGTAATTTTCAAGTGGTATTGTTGATTATCCAACTTTTCCAAAGTGGCATACCAGCTTTTATTATAACAACTTGGTAAGTCATAATAAGTGTTATTTGTATCTACTGCTACATACATTTCAAATATAGGATTTTGATTTTTCTTATTAAAGTTTAAACATATGACCAAAATGCATAAACCAGTTATCATTGCCAAAACAACTTTACACTTGTACATCATATTCCTCCTATTTTGAAATGGACCAATAATTTATAGCATTTGTTTCATTAGTGTATGCCAGTCTTTGCGGCAACCCCTGCTCCCATCTTATTAAATTTTCTGTAAATTCAAAATCATTAATGTTATTAGGATTAACAATAAGTCCAACAGTATATAACTCTTCGTTATGAGAATTGTCCAAGTATGTATTAATTTTTCCAGTTTGATCATACATATAAAATAACACTGGTTTCTTCAGCTTAATTTTTTCACGTGTTATTTCGGAATAATAGTCATCCTTAGACATGGTTATACCTTTCATTGTATGGTATGCATGAATAAGCTCATGTGCAAGAGTAATATGATTATTATGTTTTTTCTCCAAAACAGCAACTCCTTTGCCATTATCCACTAAAATTTTAGGATGATAATTCTCAGACAAATTCAGGAAAATTCTAGATTCACCATTGTTATCATTTTCTCTTGAAACTCCTGTTGTTGTTTTTATCATGCATTTTCTAGGATCACGTATGATTTCTCTCAATAATGCATTTCCATATTTATATTGAATTTCATTACTATCTGGGTTCTTTAGTAAGGTTGACATTTTAATAGAACCGGTATATGGATCATATATCAATACATAATCGGTCAACTGTTGTAACAATTCAACTATTTTCCCTCTATTTTCACCTGTTTCGTCAATATCAACAAATAATGTAAGCCCACTTGCATCAATATTTAATATTGGTTTTCCTTCAACATACCCATACCAATTATATCCATCTCTAATCGGATCAACATTGATAAAGCGTTGTATCTTTGGATTATAGTACCTTGCACGCATATAGTACAGACCGCTATTATCTGTT
>CALIRN010000308.1 GCA_938042265.1 uncultured Eubacteriaceae bacterium | reverse complement strand
GTGCTTGAATTTGCGGCTGATGCAGGTACAAGCAGCAGCATTATGAGCCTTATTAATGAATTTGGTGCAGGTGCGGGTCTTGCTGTTGGCACAAACATTGATGTTGATGTATTCAGCAGACTGCTTAATGTGTTAAATCCTTCACAGGTTAAGCAGCTTGTTGACGAGGTGAATTCTGCTGACTTAAATGCTCTTTTTGAGCAGAAACAGGCTATTGAAACCTTTATGGGTATAAGCCTTACCGAGACGGTGGGCTTTGCTCTTAACAAAAAGCTGATTATTCCTATTTTATCGGCTGCAACCACATGGCTCTCATCATGGATGATGACAAGGAAGAACCCTGCAACCGATCCGCAGATGAAGAGTCAGCAGAGAATGATGAATATTGCAATGCCTATTATGATGGCATGGATTACAACAGGTCTGCCGGGAGGCGTAGGTCTTTACTGGGTGGTATCAAATCTGTTTCAGATTTGTCAGCAGGCGGTAATCAGCAAGCATTTTGAGCATAAAAAGGAAAGAGAAGAACAGGAAACAAAGAATGGGGGCAGAAAAAAATGATTAAATGTATTGAAATGACCGGCAGAACTGCCAGCGAGGCTACACAGGCAGCCTGTGAAAAAATGGGCTTAAAGCTTACAGAGGTTGAGTATGAAATCCTGGACGAAGGCTCCAAGGGCTTTTTGGGTATCGGCGCCAGGCCGGCAAAGGTTAAGGTATGGGTAATCGGCTATGATGAAGCTGCGGAAAAGGCTAAGGAAGAGGCAAAACGCCAGCTTGAGGCGGAAAAAGCGGCCAAGGCAAAGGCAGCTAAAGAAAAAGCCGAAAAGGAGGCTGCTGAGAAAGCGGCAAAAGAAAAAGCAACTAAAGAAAAGGCAGAAAAGGCGGATAAGGAAAAGGCAGAAAAGCCTGTTCAGTTACAGCAGAGCGCAGAGGTGTCCGATGAGCAGAAGCCTGAGCGTCCTCAGCTTACCGAGGAGGACAAGGTAAGAGTTATTGCTGATGCAAAAAAGTTCCTTTCGGAAGTGTTTTCCGCAATGAATTTACAGGTTGAGATTGATGCAAAGTTTCTTGACAGCAAACAGCTTGTAATTAATATGGAAGGACCTGAAATGGGCGTTGTTATAGGTAAGAGAGGTCAGACCCTTGACAGTCTGCAGCACCTTGTCGGGCTTGTGGTTAATAAGGGCGAGTTTGCATTTATTACCGTTACCCTTGATACTGAGGGCTACAGAAAAAGACGTAGGGAAACCCTTGAACACCTTGCATTTAACCTTGCAAAGAGAGCAAAGCACCTTCACAAGAATGTTGTGCTTGAGCCTATGAATCCTTATGAGAGAAGAATTATCCACTCAACTCTCCAGAATGACAGATATGTTACAACCTACAGCGAGGGTGTGGAGCCTCACAGATATGTGGTTATTGCACCTAAAACCAGGGATAGAAACAATTAATAGGGGGATTATATGAACATATTTACCGAGATGACAAAGTGTTTGTCCTTTCCTACATACAGAGTGTTCAGAAGTGATACCGGCGGTAAGAATTTTCTTTATCTGCTTGTTATGTCGCTTATAGGCTTTGTCCTTACCGTAGGTGTGGGGCTTTATATTCCGTTTATAACTATGGGCGGATTAAGCGGTATTGAGGAAAACATTCCTTATTTTAATATGTCGGATGACGGTATACTTACCGTTGATTATAAGCTTAGTACGGTTACTGATGACAATGATCTGTTTATAATTGATACGGACAGCTATTATACCTGTGATGAGGAAAGCAATATCCTTTATCTCAGCGGGGACAGCGTTACCTATGAGCCTGTTGAGGATTTAAACGATTACGGCAGAGCTATTGTTGTTTCCGCCGAATCTTTGATAATTTGCGATAACGGCAAGGGAGAAACTGAGGAGCTGGCATATTCGGATATACCTGCGGAATATCTTGCTAAAATAAATATTACGTCGCTTATGGAGCTTATCGGAAAGTTTATGATAATCTTCATAATCTGCGCTTTGTTATTCTCATTTATCAGGCTTGCGGTATGGAATGTGGTTAATGCGGCGGTAGGTGCCTGCATAAGCAGCAGTATGGGCGTGAAAAATACCTTCGGACAGAATTATGCAATGGGTCTCAGAGCTTATACACCAATGTATCTTATTTGCTGTCTGCTGTCTGCTTTCCACGTGGGTTTTCCTTTTAAAATAATTGTTATGCTGCTTGTAACGGGCTTTATACTTTCAAGAGGCATTAAGGCGGTTAAACGGCAGCTTGATGAGGAGGAAGTACAGCTTTCCCAGATGGGTATGGACAGTGATTTGGCTTACCGTGCCATGTATGGAGAAAATAATGCTTTTGAGCAGTATGAAAATAATACTGATAAAAATAATATTTAACCAACAGAGTAAGTTCCTTGATTTTAAAGAACAGGGTGCTTACCGTTACATTGGTTGTCTGTAGCGGATAAATTATGAGGGACTGTCGGTTTTGGCAGTCCTTTTTATTGTGAAGTGAGTATGTGACGGATTTTCCGACATACTTAGGTTATATATGAGGTGAAAAATTATGCTTAAAGTAAAACTTGATGATACAATAGCGGCTATAGCTACCCCTGTTGGCAGCGGCGGTATTGGTATAGTAAGGATAAGCGGCAGTAATGCAATAGAAATTGCAAACATCCTTTTTGTGCCAAACAGAGGCAGGGCTCTCAGAGAGCGCAAAAGCCATACCATAAGCTATGGCAAAATTGTATACGAGGGCAGCATTTGTGACGAGGTGCTTGTAAGCATAATGAGGGCGCCCAATACCTATACCTGTGAGGATGTGGCGGAGATTAACTGCCATGGCGGTATAAGGGCGGTAACCTCCGTACTTGATGCGGTGCTTAAAAGCGGTGCAAGGATAGCCGAGCCGGGGGAGTTTACAAAGCGAGCATTTTTAAATGGCAGAATAGACCTGACTCAGGCGGAGGCGGTTATTGATATTATAAATGCTAAAACCGATAAAAGCAGAGAGGCGGCATTAAAGCGTCTTGATGGCAGGCTGTACAGAAAAATAAAGGCTTTGCGTGATGAAATTATACTTATGCTTGCAAATATTGAGGCGGCTATTGATTATCCTGAGCATGATGATGAAACCATGACTTACGACACCATAGCACAGGGTACCCAAAAGGTGGCAAATGCTATTGATGAGCTGATTTCGGGTGCTGATATGGGCAAAATCTACAAGGAGGGCATTAAGACTGTTATACTTGGCAGACCGAACGTAGGCAAAAGCTCTCTGTTAAACTCCATAATCGATGAGGAAAGAGCTATTGTTACGGATATTCCGGGTACTACAAGGGATATTTTGGAGGAGCTTATAAATATAAACGGTATTCCCCTTAAGCTGGTGGATACAGCCGGTATAAGGGACACCGACAATGTTATTGAAAAAATAGGCGTTGAAAAAAGCCGTAAGCTTGCTGCCGAGGCTGATTTGGTGCTGCTTATGATTGACGGCTCAAGACAGCTTAGTGACGAGGATAAGGAGCTTATTGAGCTTTCTGCCGATAAAAACAGAATTGTACTTGTTAATAAAACCGACCTGACTCAGGTAATCAGTCTTGAGGAAATAAAGGAGCTGACAGGCTGCGAGCCTATAAATATTTCCGTAAAGGCAGATAAGGGTATTGAGCAGCTTTATGAGCAGATAAAATCAATGTTTATGAGTGGTCAGGTTGATATTAATGAGGAGGCTCTTATTTCCAATGAAAGAAATAAAAATAGTCTGTACAAGGCAAAGGACTTCCTATATAATGTAATTGAAACGGTTAATAACCGTATGCCTGAGGACTTTATCTCAATGGATTTAACACAGGCTTACGAGGCGCTGGGTGAAATTACGGGTGAAGCCCTTGAAGAGGATATAATTGATAAAATATTCAGTGAGTTTTGCTTGGGCAAATAAGGAGAAATAATATGAAATTGAGAATGGCAACAGCTGTGGATTCAGACTTCATGTGTGATGTTGTTAAAAGAGTAACCGAAGCTTTAAATCAGCAGGGAATAAAACAATGGGATGAAGTTTACCCTGACAGAAAAGTAATTCTTAATGACATTGAACATGAGCAGCTATTTGTATGCTGTGAAAACGACAGAGATGTAGCAATATTTACACTGAATGATGAATATGATGAGGAATACCGTAACGGAATATGGCACAGTAATAATTTTACCATATTGCATAGGCTGTGCGTTCTGCCGGAATGTCAGAATAAGGGTATAGGCAGTAGAGCTTTGGCTCAAGCAGAAAATGCAGCCAGGGGATATGGTATAAAATCCATAAGACTTGATGCCTTTTCCCAAAACCCATATGCTTTAAGGCTGTATGAAAAAAGCGGATACACAAGGGTTGGCGAAGCAAATTTTCGAATGGGAAAATTTTATTTATATGAGAAACTATTATAATTTGAGGTGAAACAAATGTCAGCATTATATGAGGCGGACAGCGTTGATGTTGTGGTAATAGGTGCAGGCCATGCGGGCTGTGAGGCGGCGCTTGCTGCTGCAAGGCTGGGACTTAGCACAATAATATTTACAATAAATTTGGACAGTATCGGTATGATGCCCTGTAACCCCAATATAGGCGGCAGTTCAAAGGGACATCTTGTAAGGGAAATTGACGCTCTGGGCGGTGAAATGGGAAAAAATATTGATAAAACCTATATTCAGAGCCGTATGCTTAATCTGGGAAAAGGCCCTGCGGTGTATTCCTTAAGGGCACAGGCAGACAAAAACCGCTACCATACTGAAATGAAGCGTACCCTTGAAAATACGGATAATCTCTATATCCGTCAGGGTGAGGTTGTGGATATTTTAACCGATGAAAATAACAATGTAACGGCAGTTGTAACCGAGTCTGATGCGCTCTATAAGTGCCGTGCGGCGGTGATATGTACGGGTACATATCTTAAGTCACGCTGTCTTTACGGCAGTACCATTATACAAAGCGGCCCTAACGGACTAAGAAATTCCTCCCGTTTAAGCGATTGTCTTAAAAGACTGGGTGTTCAGCTTATGCGTTATAAAACAGGTACTCCTGCAAGAATTGATAAAAGAACGGTGGACTTTTCCAAAATGCAGGAACAGAAGGGTGATGAAAAGCTTGTACCCTTCAGCTTTGAAAATAGGCCTGAGGATATTTCAAGAGAGCAAGTAAGCTGTTATCTTACTTATACCAATGAGGAAACCCATAATATTATAAGAGCAAATTTGGACCGTTCTCCGCTGTATTCGGGTGTGATTGAGGGTACGGGCCCCAGATACTGTCCTTCCATTGAGGATAAGGTAGTGCGCTTTGCGGATAAGGAAAGACACCAGATATTTATTGAGCCTGAGGGAGAGGATACAAACGAGCTTTATGTATCGGGCATGAGCAGCTCTCTGCCTGAGGACGTACAGCAGGCTATGTACAGAACTCTGCCGGGACTTGAAGACTGCCGCATTATGCGTACCGCTTATGCTATTGAGTATGACTGTATAAGTGCAAATCAGCTTAAGCTAAGCCTTGAATTTAGAGATATACACGGTCTTTTCAGCGCAGGTCAGTTTAACGGCACAAGCGGCTATGAGGAGGCTGCTGCACAGGGCATTATGGGCGGTATAAATGCTGCCATGTACTGTCTTGGCAAGCCTCCTGTAATTATTGACCGTTCACAGGCGTATATCGGTGTACTTATTGATGATATTATAACCAAGGAAAGCCGTGAGCCTTATCGTATGATGACCTCAAGAGCAGAATACAGGTTGCTTTTAAGACAGGATAATGCGGATTTAAGACTGACGGAGTTGGGACACGATATAGGTCTTATAAGCTATGAACGATATGAGCGCTTTTTAAATAAAAAAGCAGAGATTGAAAGGGAGATAAAGCGGGTAAATAAGGTTAATATTGCACCGGGTGATAAGGTAAATGAGCTGCTTGTATCCCTTAATACCTCACCTCTTGAAACAGGGGCAAAGCTCAGTGAGCTTATACGCCGTCCGGAGCTTAATTATGCTTTGCTTGCACCTATTGACGGTGACAGACCGATATTAAGTGATGAGGTATGTGAGCAGGTAAACATTCAGGTTAAGTATGAGGGATATATAAAAAGGCAGCTTCAGCAGGTGGAGCAGTTTAAAAAGCTGGAGGCAAAGCTTATCCCTGAGGATATAAATTATGACGAAGTAATGGGGCTGAGGATTGAGGCAAGACAGAAGCTTGCGCAGGTTAGGCCCGTAAGTATAGGTCAGGCAGGCAGAATAAGCGGTGTAAGCCCTGCCGATGTAAATATGCTGCTTGTGCATTTGGAGAGGTAAATAATATGGATTATATCAGATTGCTTGACGGACTGCTCGGTCGTTTCCTCAGCAGGGGACAAAGGGAGGAAGCTGAATACAAAATCGAAAAAATTGAGGCAGGCTCGCTGGAAACCATGTTTAATAAGGCAATGGAAAACGGCATAGATATTTTTGACCCCAAAGAAAGCAACGGCTATGTAAAAAACAACAGTGCTCTTATAGAAAAGCAGCTTAGCCTTGTAAACCCCAATTTCAGCGCTAAGGAATTTATCAGGTGGGCGCAGAGGATATTTACGGATTTATGCAGAGCCGAGTCATGGAATGACCTTAATGATGAAATAAAACCCTTTGTGGAAAAGGACTTTGATTTCAGCTCGGTTGGGCTAAAGGATAGCTTTGGCTTTTCCGTATCTTATCTGCACCTTTATCAAAGGGTGGGGGACAATGAGATTTTGCAGGCATACCTTTCTACGCTAAATCAAGGGCAAAGTGATGACAGAAAGGCAAGGCGGTTTTTTATGCGCTTTAAAAGACCGTCACAGTTTAAAATTGTGGATATGCGCAGAGTAAAAACCACTGCCTGCCCCAACTGTGGTGCCCCCGTATTTTTCAGTAGGGGCAATACGGAGCAGTGCGGATATTGCGGTCAATATGTGACTTTTGAGGAATACGGTTGGCTGCTGGCACAGGCAGAGGAGATTACTGCCGATGCTCAGATTAACAATGGGGAAATTATATAGGTGAACATATGCAGGAGTATTTAAGGGAATTATGCAACAGTATGAAAATATCTCTTACTGACAGTCAGCTTAACTTACTTGTGAGATATAAGGAACTTTTGGTAGAGTGGAATGAAAAGATTAATCTGACGGCAATAACCGAGGACAGAGAGGTGGCGTTAAAGCATTTTGCCGATTGTCTTTCGGTGTTGTGTATAAGAGATATAAAGGGTAAAAGTGTAATTGATGTGGGTACGGGCGCAGGCTTTCCGGGACTGGTGCTTAAAATAGCCGTACCAGATATTAAGCTGACGCTTCTGGACTCTCTTAATAAAAGAGTGCGCTTTCTTGAAACAGTATGCAGTGAGTTGGGGCTTGAAGGTGTGGAGTGTATCCATGCAAGAGCCGAGGAGGGCGGAAAAAATCCAATTTTAAGGGAGAGGTTTGACATTTGCGCCTCCCGTGCGGTGGCACAGCTTAATGTACTTGCTGAGTATGACCTGCCCTTTGTCAGGGTGGGCGGCGAAATGCTTGCCCTTAAGGGGCCTGCCGCAGATGAGGAAATAAAAAATGCCCAAAGGGCAATTACCGCTTTAGGCGGTAGGCTGACAAGCGTTGAGGATATTACTCTGCCGGGTAGTGACTTGAAGCATAGGATAGTTATTGTTAAAAAGGTGGAAAAAACAGCAAAAAAATATCCCAGAATTGCCGGCAAAATAAAGAACTCTCCTCTATAATACCCAAACTATGGAAAGAATAAAAATTTAATATTAAAGATTGTTAATTTTTTGCCAAAAAATTATCGAATTATGTTGAAAAGTAAAATCAATTGTGATATATTTAAAGGGTTGAATTGAGTAATATTTAAAGGGTTTTAGGAGGAAATTATGAGAGGAATTCAGACCCCTGTATCGGAAATCAGAAGAAAAATTTTTGCTGAGATTACCAAAATTGCTTTTGCAGATAATGTAAATATCAATGATGCCATTGAGGCTGTACCTTATAGCGTCTGTCCAGGTGATACCTCTACCTACAGAGAGAGTATTTACCGTGAAAGAGCTATTGCCTCCGAGAGAGTCAGGCTTGCAATGGGTATGTCACTAAGACCTGAGGACAGACCTGTTCACGTTACAAGCGGACTTGAGGAAAGCAATATTGCGGAGCATTATTACGAGCCTCCCCTTATGCAGGTTATTCCTTCAGCCTGTAATAAATGTGAGGAAAATATTTATCGTGTTTCAAATATGTGTAAGGGATGTGTTGCACATCCATGTATGGAGGTCTGTCCAAAGGGAGCAATTTCCAGAGTAAACGGCAGGGCTTTTATTGATGAAAGTAAGTGTATTAAGTGCGGCAAGTGTAAGAGTGTATGTCCTTATGACGCTATCTCAAAGCTTTTAAGGCCATGTGCAGAGGCTTGCGGTGTTAAGGCTATTGAGTCTGACGACCATGGCAGGGCAAAGATTAATATTGATAAGTGTGTATCCTGCGGTATGTGTATGGTTAGCTGTCCTTTTGGCGCTATTGCCGATAAGTCACAGGTATTTCAGCTTGCAAGAAGTCTTAAGGACGGCAATAAGATTGTTGCCGAGCTTGCTCCCGCTTATGCAGGTCAGTTTGGTGCAAACGTAACTGCGGGTCAGGTTAAGCTTGCGCTTATGGAGCTTGGCTTTGCCGAGGTAAGAGAGGTTGCTCTCGGTGCAGATATCGGTGCTATTGCAGAGGCTAAGCACTATGCAGAGCATGTTGCAACAGGCGAGCTGCCCTTCCTTTTAACCTCCTGCTGCCCTTCATGGTCAATGCTTGCAAAGACTCAGTTTCCTGAAATGATTGACAGTGTTTCACGAGAGCTTACACCTATGGTTGCCACTGCAAGAAGAATTAAGCATGAGGACCCTGAGGCAAAGGTTGTATTTATCGGACCTTGTGCGGCTAAAAAGCTGGAGGCTACAAGAAGAACGGTAAGAAGTGATGTTGACTTTGTTATTACCTTTGAGGAGCTTTCTGCCATGTTTGAGGCAAGAAATATTGTTCCTGCCGAGATGGATAAATCGTCAGGTTTGCATGATGCAACTGCGGCGGGTCGCGGCTATGCCTGTGCAGGTGGTGTTGCAGAGGCCATAGAAAAGTGCGTTAAGGAATATTACCCGGGTGTTGAGGTTAAAATCTGTCACGCCGAGGGACTTGCAGATTGCAAGAAGATGCTTACCATGGCTAAGCTTGGCAAGATGAATGGCTGTATGATTGAAGGTATGGGCTGTCCCGGCGGCTGTGTTGCCGGTGCAGGTACAATCCTCCCCATTGCTAAGGCTAAGGCTACCATTGATAAGGTTAAAAAGGAGAGCACTGTACAGATACCGGACAAGTCAGTTGTTGATGTTGATTTAAGCTGATGAAGATTACTTTAAGACTGCTGCATTGTGCGGCAGCCTTTTTGTTTTGCCTTGACAATAATGCGGTTAAGTGTTAGAATAGCAAAAAATCGTAATTTTGGAGGGTATAATTATGATTCAGGATATAGCGCCTCATAAATATCATGTTGAGTTTGAGCCATGCAAGCCCGGTGATAAGGATATTTTGCTTATATTCAAGGGTACAAGGCTGTTGGTGCGTGAGGAGGACGGCAGAACATGGTTTCCCGCTGTAGGCGAGCTTGAAATAAGTGGCGAAATGAGCTTTCTGTTTAAAATGGATGATACAAATCTGTTTATGACAGAGGTTGAGGAGGCTAAGGAGTATGAGGGCTGGGAGTTTGTAGGGCAGGAATATTTCAGAAATGCTTACCCTATGTGGAAGGCATTTGCGGGAGCAACCGCAATTCAGCTTCATCGCTGGTACAGTGAAAATAAATTCTGTTCACGCTGCGGCGGAAAAATGAAAAGGAGCACCAAGGAGCGTGCCCTTATCTGTGATTGCTGTGGAAAGACTGTATACCCCAATATATCCCCCTGTGTCATAGTTGCCTTAACTGACGGCGACAGGCTGCTGCTTACCAAATATAATCAAAAGCACAGCAAATATACCCGTTACGCCCTTATTGCAGGCTATACGGAGGTAGGAGAAACCTTTGAGGATACGGTCAGACGTGAGGTAATGGAGGAGGTAGGCTTAAATGCCGTAAATGTTACCTATTATAAAAATCAGCCATGGTCCTTTACCGATACAATACTTATGGGGTTTTTTGCTCAGGTTGAGGGCAGCAGGGATATAAAAAGGGATGAGGAGGAGCTGAGCGAGGCGGTGTGGCTTACAAGGGAGGAAATTCCCGAAAGCAGCTCCGATATAAGCCTTACTAATGAAATGATTGAAAAATTCAGAACAGGGGACCTGTAAATCAAGGATATTCGTACTCCTCTTACGCTACGTACTTCAGAATTTTTGCCTGCGGAAAAAACAGGCTTCGCCTGCCGGATTTTATTCAGGTTACTCCATAACCAACAAATGCCATTGGTATTCATATTCAGTTGGAGCTTGTACTCCTACTATATGTGTGAGTAATCACTCTCTGATTTATGAGCGGGAAACTTATCTGTTGGTTAAAAAAGGATATAGAAACGTTGTGCTTTTTCAGTGCAGGGCAGAGAAGGAGTATTTTGTAAGCATGCAGGCAGGAATGACGTAAGAGGGAATGACAATACCCCTTATTAGGGTTGCAAAATAATTTGTAAACAAATGTATATTTTTTCCGTATATTTTACTGAACGGTCAGCCCGTCAGAAAGCTGAAAGCAAATAAACACTAATTGATTAGCATACAGTACTGGAGGTATATATATGGAATTTATGAAGAAAATTAAATGGAATTCAATACTTATTTCAGCCGTTATTGCACTGCTTGGCATTATTGTTTTATCCAATCCTCAGGCAGCGGCAATGTCAATATGCGCCCTTGTGGGTTGGTTTTTGGTGATAGGCGGAGGTTTAACCCTGTTTGCATATTTCACTTTGGAAAATAGCAGATATGTGCTTATTATGTCACTTATTCAGCTGTTGCCGGGGCTTTATATAGTAATCAGGCCTGATGTGCTTGTCAGCTTTGTAAGTGTGCTGCTTGGCATTGTACTGCTTGTTTACGGGCTTGCCTGTATAAGAGAGAGCTTTGCAAATAAGCGTTTTGGTTACAGGCATTGGTGGCTTGGTATGCTTGTCGGTATACTTACTGTATTTTTAGCGCTTTTTGTAATAGTAAATCCTTTTGCTACCGGCTCGGCGGTTATGATGTTTGCCGGTGTCGCTATGCTTATACATGGAATAAGCAATATTATTACAATAATTGTTATATCAAATGATATTAGAAAGATGATGTAATAAATTAGTATTTGGGGTATTTCATTTTTACGAAAAGGGCATCACCGCTCTGAACACTGATTTTTGATAAGATAAAAAGGAAGTATGTTATATGCTGTTACGGGTTGCAGGTATTGTAAATGACTCCATAGTAGACGGACCGGGGATAAGAATGACTGTATTTGTGCAGGGTTGTACTCACAACTGTAAGGGCTGTCATAATCCCGATACCCATGCCCTTGACGGCGGTGAGATGATTGAGGTAAGGGAAATTGCGGAAAAAGCCTTTGAAAACCCTTTGCTTGACGGTTTGACTTTTTCGGGCGGGGAGCCTTTTTTACAGTGTGAGCCTTTATGCGAGCTTGCTGACCTTGTAGCCGTAAAAGGGCTTAACATTATTGCATATACGGGCTTTACATGGGAAAACCTTATATTGAGGGAGGATGCCGTGAGGCTTATAAAAAGGTGCAGGTATATTATCGACGGACCGTTTGTGTTGGAAAAAAAATCTCTTATGCTTAATTTTAGAGGTTCAGAAAACCAGAGAATTATTGATGTAAAAAAATCCCTTGAAACGGGACGGATATATACCGTCCAATTATAAGGAGGAGTGGAGTTGCTGAATATTATATATTTTTTTATGGAGGTTGCTGCAATACTGATTGTATTTGATATTTTTGAGTTTACAAAAGCTTTTGCCTCAACCTTACAGGGGGATACTCTGCCTAAAAACCAAGGAGAACTGACGCTTAATCCCTTTAAGCATTTTGAGCCTATCGGCTTTATGCTTATGCTTTTTGCAGGGCTTGGATGGGGCAAGCCCGTGCAGACCTCCCAGGTAAGCTATAAGGATAAAAGACGGGGTAATCTTATAACCTATGCTTCGCCTGTTTTAGTGTGTATTGTGCTTTCAATCTGTTTTAAATATGCAAGGCTTATGTTTGCTTTGTTTTTTGACGGTGTTTTATGGATAGAATGGGCGGATTATTTTGTTAAGGTTTTAAGGACCTATTGCCTAAGGACTGCCGTTATAAATCTTATACCCGTTTATCCCTTAAGTGGCAGCAGAATTATCAGGTGCTTTTTAAGTCCCAATGCGCAGGTGAGCTTTTCAAGAAATGAAAAAATGTATCAGATGATACTTGTTTTCTTATTGCTTATGGGTCTTGTTAATCCGGTAGTTTCAACTGTTGTAGCTGTATTTGCAAAAATCTTTTAATTGGTGGACAAAATGGAAATTAATATACATTTAGAGAGCTTTGAGGGGCCTATGGACCTGCTTTTGGCACTTATTGAAAAAAATAAAATCGATATTTATGATATCCCCATAGCTCTTGTTACTGACCAGTATATGGAATATTTAAGCCAAATGGACAGTGATAAAATGGAGAATATGAGCGAGTTTATAGTTATGGCGTCAAAGCTGTTAAAGATAAAGTCACGTATGCTTCTGCCTAAAAATGATGAGGAAGAAGAGGAAGAGGGAGATCCTAGAGATGAGCTGGTGGCAAGGCTTATTGAATACAAGCTGTTTAAACAGCTTGCCTCAGGGCTTAATGAACGCCAGGAAAATGCCGGAACAAGATACTTCGGTGACGGCGACAGAGCTATACTTGAAAGAGTAAGACAGGATGTGCCTATCCGCCTTGATGAGATTTTAAAAGGTGTTACGGGAGCCATGATTGGTGAAACCTATAATGACCTTATGCTCCGTGCCGAGGTCAGACCAAATAAGGCAAGATCCGTTGCAAAGGCAGTTTATGTTGAAACCTTTAAGATTGAGGAAAAAATGGAGTACATACAAAATCTGCTGTGTATCAACAAAAATATAGCCTTTAAAAAAATGTTCCGCCCCAATTCCACAAAAACGGAAATAGTGGTTACTTTTATGGCTATGCTGGAGCTTATCAAAAATGCAAAGGTATGGGCGGAGCAAAGCGAAGCATTTGGCGAAATTATAATCTACGGAGTGTGAAATTATGGGAATAGCTGAAATGGAAAATGCCGTTGAAGCAATACTTTTTGCGGCAGGTGATGAGGTTAAGCTTAAGGATATGGCAGACGCTCTTGAGCAGGATGTAAATACTACAAGGGCAGTAATTGAAAACCTTATGGATAAGTATGAAACCGAAAAGCGGGGCATAGCCATAATCAGGATTGAGGACGCCTATCAGATGTGTACAAGAGATGATTATTACAACTACATAAAAAAACTGTTTCAGTCGCCTGTGAAGCGTACTCTTAGTCAGCCTATGCTGGAAACACTTGCCATAATTGCATACAAGCAGCCTGTTACAAAGAGTGCCATTGAGGAAATAAGGGGAGTTAATGCAGACAGAGCCGTAAACAGACTTGTTGAGTTTGGTCTGGTAGAGGAAAAGGGACGCTTAAGCGTACCGGGAAGACCTATTTTGTTTGGTATAACAGACGAGTTTTTAAAATATTTCGGCTATGACAGTGTATCGGGTATGCCACAGAAGCCTGAGCCTGATGAACAAATGAGGCTTGAGGCTTTAAATGAAATAGATTTGGGCAAACACAATTAATTCAGAGCTGAAGGAGCTGTCTTATAAATTTATTATGGCTGCTTTAAAGGCACCTGCTCAAAAGGGGAATAAAAACGGAATAAGCGTACTAAAATAATGCTAAAGGGGCGATTTTTATGCGAAGAACTTTGGCATTATTTTTTTGTTTGTTATTTATGTTTCAGTGCGTGTATGGGGAGGAGGGGCCTAAGGTTGCGGCACAGGCAGCTGTACTTATGGATTTGGACAGCGGCAGGGTGCTGTGGGGTAAAAATGCTGATGAGCCTATGTCTATGGCAAGTACCACAAAAATTATGACGGCAATTATTGCTCTTGAAAGAGGCAACCCAAATGATGTGGTTACAATCAGTAAAAATGCAGCTCTTGCGCCGCCTGTAAAAATGCACCTTTCTGAGGGCGAACAGGTGCGTCTGTATGATTTGCTGCTTGCAATGATGCTGCAGTCCTACAACGATAGCGCTGTTGCCGTTGCAGAGCATATATGCGGCAGTGTGGAGGAATTTTGCGACGCTATGAATTTAAAGGCAGGGGAGCTGGGGTGTAAGGATACCTTTTTTGAGACGCCTAACGGACTTGACAAGGGCAATCATCACTCAACAGCCTATGATATGGCATTAATTACCCGATATGCCCTTGAAAATGATGATTTTGTCAAGCTGATTAATACTCCCTCGGCGCAGTTTGAAAGCAACAAATCAAGCTACAGCTTTATCAATAAGGACAGACTTTTAAGAGAGTATGAGGGTGCACTGGGGGTAAAAACAGGCTTTACCAACAAGGCAGGACAATGCTTTGCAGGTGCGGCGAAGCGAGGTGACGAGGGCTATGTGTCCGTTGTGCTTGCCAGCGGTTGGGGCAGTGTGGGCAAGGAGCAGAAATGGATTGATACCAAGCGCATACTTGATTACGGCTTTGAAAATTACGGTGTAAAGGAGATTATCTCCGAGGGCAGGGATATTGGAAGCATTTTGGTTGAACGGGGAGAGAAGGATAACGTCAGCCTTATGTGCCGTGATTTTGTCAGGCTCAATATAGGAAATGATGAGGTTGTTACATATAAAACAGAGGTGCCACAAAGTATTAAGGCGCCTGTCACCAAGGGACAGCGTGTGGGTACTCTTAAGGCCTATATCGGTAAGGATTGTGTGGCACAAAGTGCTGTTGTGTGTAATGAAAATGTGGATAAAATGGGGTTTAGAGCCTATATTGAGGATATTTTTAATGCGTTTATTTCAAATTGCGGTGGTTGTTTGGTATAATGCAAATTAGCGTTTTTCTTAATAAGAAAAACGCTAATTTATTAATATAAATACATCAAAAATTATTTTTCAGACAGTAAAATACCTTTCTGCCGCAAAACTCACCGCAGCTTTCAAGCTCCCTTTCAATTCTTAAAAGTCTGTTATATTTTGCTGTCCTGTCGGTACGGGCAGGAGCGCCTGTTTTAATCTGGCCGCAGTTCAGTGCAAGCGCAATATCGGCAATAGTGGTGTCCTCGGTTTCGCCTGAACGATGGGAGATAACCGCAGTCATATTATTTTTCTGTGCAAGAGTTACGGCATCAAAGGCTTCCGTAAGGGTACCGATTTGATTTACCTTGATAAGCACCGAATTTGCAACGCCAAGATCAATGCCCTTTTTAATACGGTGTGTGTTGGTAACAAATAAATCATCACCGACAAGCTGAATTTTACTGCCAAGTCTTTCAGTGAGAAGCCTCCAGCCCTCCCAGTCCTCTTCATCAAGTCCGTCCTCAATGGAGATAATTGGATAGGTACTGCACAGGTTTTCATAATAATCAACCATTTCCTTTGAGGTACGTGCAATTTCATTTTCACTGCCTGTTGCCCTGCTTTCTCCCTCAAAATGATAAAGTCCGTCATCACCGTAAAGCTCAGAGGCGGCTGCATCCATGGCAAGCATTATATCCAGTCCCGGTTTATATCCCGCTTTTTCTGTTGCCTCAAGAATGTTGTCAATAACCTCATAGGCTGTGGGCAGGTTAGGGGCAAAGCCGCCCTCATCCCCTACTCCAGTGGATAAGCCTTTGGATTTTAATACATCCTTAAGGCTGTGGTATATTTCACAACACATTCTTAAGCCTTCACCAAAGGTTGGAGCTCCTACCGGCATTATCATAAATTCCTGAAAATCAACGGTATTATCGGCATGTCTGCCGCCATTCATGATATTCATCATGGGCAGTGGAAGCTGCTTTGCATTAAAGCCACCCAAATAACGGTACAGAGGCATATCAAGTGCTTTTGCTGCTGTTGCCGCCGCCGCCATTGATATTGCAAGGGTAGCATTTGCACCAAGCCTTGCCTTATTAGGGCTGGCGTCAAGGCTGATAAGCATATTGTCTATTGCCGTTTGGTCAAGCACATTCATACCAATCAGCTTTGCGGAAATAATATCGTTTATGTTATTAACAGCACATAATACACCTTTACCCTTATAACGGCTACCGCCGTCACGCAGCTCAACTGCCTCAAATTTGCCTGTGGAGGCTCCTGAGGGTACACAGGCACAGCCGCTTATTATTCTGCCGTCATGATACACGCTTATATGTGCCTCAACAGTGGGATTGGCTCTTGAATCCAAAACTTCGAGGGCGTAAACGTCGGTTATTTCAATATAATTTGTCATTGTAAAAGCTCCTTTCATAAATTATCCTTATTAGTGTTTCATAAAAAGGAAAAATTATACAATTATTTTACATAAAATTTTACAGTACCGTTTATTGTACATTTATTATCTGCATGGTATAATTAGATAAAATATTAACGGAGGTTCAAATATGTCAAAATCTGCCAATCAAAAACTGAAAATGCTTTATATTTTAAAGCTGTTTAAGGAAAAAACAGATAATGAGCATTATGTTACAATGAGTGAAATTTTGGAATATCTGTCGTCAAATGGTATTTCTGCCGAGAGAAAGTCCGTTTATACCGACATTGAGGCTTTAAGATTTTTTGGCTATGACATTAAGGGAGAAAAGCTTGGGGCGTCATATAAATACAGTTTGCTTAACAGGGAGTTTGAGTTGATTGAGCTTAAGCTGCTTATTGATGCGGTGCAGTCCTCCAAGTCAATAACAGAGGAAAAATCCAGAGAGCTTATCAGTAAGCTTGAAAACTTTACCAGTAATTATAATGCAAAAAAAATACATAAAATGGTTATTGTAAAAAACAGAGCTAAAAGCATTAATGAAAAGATTTATTATACAATGGATAATGTGGATGAGGCAATTAATCTTAATAAAAAAATTGCTTTTGAATATATGCAGTGGAATATGCAAAAGGAGCTTGTGCCTAAAAAAAATTACGTTAAGGAGAATATCAGCCCGTGGGCCTTTATTTGGGATAACGAGTGCTATTATCTGCTTGGATTTGACCCTGCAGTGAGCAGATTTAAGCATTACAGGCTTGATAAAATGACAAATGTAACAATTAATCCCGTAGGGCAGCGTGACGGCAGGCAAGAGTTTGAACGGATTGATCTTGCTCTTTATTCAAAGGAGCATTTTAATATGTTCGGCGGTGAAATATGTACCGTAAAGTTGGAGTGCAAAAATGCAGCAGCAAATTATATTATTGATAAATTCGGTACGGATATAACACTTGTACCAAAGGATGACCAGACCTTTACCGTAAATGTTGATGTAGTGCCAAGTAAAATGTTTTTCGGCTGGATTATGGGACTTAGCGGTGATATAAAAATAGTCTCGCCTAAAAGCGTAAAAAAGGAGATGAAAGAGAAAATTAAGGAGGTAGTTAAGGTGTACCAAAAGGATTAAGCTTGTAAATAAGTGCTTATCTTACCAAAACCCGTTCTGCTTGGTTTCAGGTAATGTAAAGCACTTATTTTTTTAATGGTGATAATCTGCCATTTGACTCTGATAGTCAGTACCTATTTTGCGGTACTTTGCGTAGTCCCTTTCGTTTATCATATTGTTGTCTTTAAGCTGTTCAAGTACTGCAAGATATTCCTTAAGTGCAGAATGAGCCAAATCCTTGTAATTGTTTTCCAAATTCATTTTAAGCTCATTAAGCTTTGCGTTAATAATAAGCTTTGTTTTTCTCCTAAGCATAAATATACCTCTTTAAAATCCTATTGATACAAGCATAAAATCAACGGCAGTAGCTGTTGCCTCAATAACGGCAGTTACAATAAGCCATTTTTTGCCGATACAATATTTTTCCATAAAAGGACGGAACTTGTAAGCACCTACACAGCCAAGACCGAAAATAAGGCTGCTTATAAGGGATACCCTGCCCTGAAAATTACAAATCCATGGGGTATAGTCCCATAGGGGTTTGTGTAAAACCGCCTCAATTAAAAGTGCGGCTATATACTCTACAACGGTTGTAATTATAATGCCGCCGACAAATACCTGCGCTGTATTAAGCCTTTTAAATCGGTGCATTATCCAGAGGGCGATAAAGGCGCCCACTCCGTAGATGGGGCAGACGGGTAAATGCAGGTAACCACGGTTAAGTATAAGGGTATGTGCAAAAATTGATTCACAGACGGTTTCGTAAAGCCAGCCGGCAAGGGCATAAAGGGTAAATTCATTTATATAGCCCCAAATCAGCTGTTTAAAGGGTGCGTTATGTTTTACGTATTTTGACATTTCTGACCTTCCTCCTGTTATCATCGCTTTCCTCAGCATAATGCTTTCTGGTGGTATTGACGTCCTTGTGTCCCAGCACGTCTGCCACAAGGTAAATATCTCCTGTTTCCCTGTAAAGATTGGTACCAAAGGTGCTCCTGAGCTTATGAGGTGATATGTTTTTTACATTGGTGACAAGCTTTGAATATTTTTTTACAAGGTTTTCAACGCTGCGCACGCTTATTCTTTTGTTTTGTATGGACAGAAAAAGTGCGTTTTCGTGTCCCGGCAGAGGACTCATATTTTCCCTCTCTATCAGGTAGCTTTGCAGTGCACTTTCAACCTCATCTCCAAAGTAAATAACTACTTCATTTCCGCCTTTGCGTCTTATTTTTATACCGCCAAGGTTAAAGTCGATATGGTCAAGGTCAATGCCCACACATTCGGATACACGCATACCAGTGCCGAGAAGAAGCGTAACCAGAGCCAAATCTCTTGCTTTGGTAAAGCTATGATATTTTTTTTGTCCTGCGGTAAGGTTTGCTCCGCTTTCAATTTCGTCAAGAAGTCTTGCCGCCTCGTCAGGCTCCAACCGGATAATAGCTTTTTC
>CALIRN010000307.1 GCA_938042265.1 uncultured Eubacteriaceae bacterium | reverse complement strand
TTGCGGCACGGCGCCTTCTGGAATGGCTTATGCCGTTTGAAAAGGTTTCGTCGGTATCATAATCATTGTACTTATCCTGTTCGTTACTCATGGCTTTCCTCCGATTATTTGTTTGGCTTAAATGAACTCTTTAGGGATACAATACGGTTAAATACAAGATTATCGCTTGTGCTGTGCCTGCTATCGGCAACAAAGTATCCGTTTCTGATAAACTGGAAGCGGTCCATAGGCTTTGAATCCTTAAGGCATGGCTCAAGATAAGCCTTTGCAACCTTAAGGGAGTCCGGGTTTAAGGCATAGCCGTTATCAGAGCTTTCATCAGAGATAACAAGGTTTTCATAAAGATTTACTGTAGCAGGAACTGCTGTTGCAGCATTTACCCAGTGTATTGTACCCTTAACCTTACGTGCCGTAAAGTCAAGACCGCTCTTTGTGGCAGGGTCATAGGTACAGTGTACGGCGGTAATATTGCCGTTTTCGTCCTTGTCACAGCCCACGTAGGTTACAAAATAAGCGCCCTTTAATCTTACCTCCATACCGGGAGTCAGGCGGAAAAACTTTTTGGGAGGAATTTCCTCAAAGTCACTGCGCTCAATATAAAGCTCACGGGAGAAGGGTACTTCTCTCTTGCCCAGAGCCTCATTTTCGGGGTGGTTTTCAATGGTAAGCATTTCGGTCTTCCCTTCGGGATAATTGTCAATAATCAGTCTGATTGGGTCAAGCACAGCCATAACAACAGGTACCTTTGGCTTTAAATCCTCTCTTATACAGTACTCAAGCTGAGCAGTATCAACAACGGAGTTAGCCTTTGATACACCTATCATATCACAGAAGCTGCGGATTGCTTCGGGAGTGTAACCGCGTCTGCGTATGCCCGAAAGGGTAATAAGACGAGGGTCATCCCAGCCGTCAACCTGATTTGTTTCCACAAGATTTCTTAAATAACGCTTACCCATAATTGTATTTGTAAGGTTAAGCTTTGCAAATTCAACCTGTCTTGGCTTAATCTCAAAGTCAAGCTCATTTACAACCCAGTCATAAAGAGGTCGATGGTCCTCAAATTCCATAGTACAGATTGAGTGGGTAATACCCTCAAAGGCATCCTCAAGAGGATGAGCAAAATCGTACATCGGGTAGATGCACCATTTATCGCCTGTGGCATGATGGGTAAGGTGTGCAATGCGGTAAATAACAGGGTCACGCATATTCATATTTGGTGATGCCATATCAATTTTTGCACGTAGGGTTTTTGCACCGTCTGCAAATTCACCGTTTTTCATACGGGTGAAAAGGTCAAGATTTTCCTCCACGGAACGGCTTCTCCATGGGCTTTCCTTACCGGGAGTAACCAGATTGCCCCTTGACTCGCGCATTTCCTCTGCCGTCATATCGCATACAAAAGCTTTGCCCTTTTTAATAAGTTCTACCGCACACTCGTACATTTTATCAAAATAGCTTGATGCAAAGTAAAGCCTGTCTTCCCAGTCAAAGCCCAGCCATTTTATGTCATTTTTAATTGACTCAACAAACTCTGTGTCCTCCTTTGCAGGGTTGGTATCGTCAAAACGAAGGTTGCATTTACCGCCGTACTGTGCGGCAAGACCAAAGTTCAGGCATATACTTTTGGCATGCCCTATATGCAGATAGCCGTTAGGCTCGGGAGGGAAACGGGTGTTGAGCCTGCTCAAATTATCACCCAAATCCTCCTTTATGATGCTATGTAAAAAATTACCTGTGTTTTCAAGATTGTTTTCGTTAGTACTGCCCATATAGATTTCCTCCGAAATATATAATAATATATATAAGATTAACCGCTTTAAGATGTTTTATTCTTTAAATGCGATAGCACAAAAATCCCATAGAGGGATTGAGCACAAAAATTTATTTTATTATATTCGTATTTTATATAATTTACGTTATTATGTTTCATACTTCTATTAGTATTCCATGTCTTTTTTCCTGTGTATATAACAATTGGTATTACTATGGGATTTCTTATCTTTTGTGATTTTTTCTCTTGATTCCACTGTTTTATTATGTTTGATGAATGTTCAAACATTTTGTAAGCAATATTTACATCTATTTCATCTATTTCTTTTACAATTATAAAAATCTCTTTACTTTTAACTTTACATGTTATAATGTTGTTTTTATTCTTATCTGTTTTTGACTTTATTTCGTTACAATAACAAATATCATAGTCTCCTATTGATA
>CALIRN010000306.1 GCA_938042265.1 uncultured Eubacteriaceae bacterium | reverse complement strand
TCTTATAAAAACTCGCTATTACATCTAAATTTTTTACTCATTATTTACCTGCCCTTCCGCATAAAATATATAAATCTCTTTAGGAGCTGTTACCATGAATGGCTGTACAGATTTATATGTATTATCCGCTATTGCCTGCAGACTTGCAGAATGCCTTGACACAAGCCAATTAAACATACTTTCTGCTGACCTTCAGGCTCTTGGCGATATGCTTGCGGTAATACTATCCCGTCAGAGTGAATAAATTAATCTCCACCTCCGCATAATATCTTAGAAAGGACTGATATTATGAAGGATACTGACAAAAATTTACCTGTTGAAGACGACTACGGTGATGGGGATATTCCGCCTGTGGATCGACCTCAAAAAGGTAGAGATTAGGAGTGCAAGCTCCTATACATACTGCCCCAAAGTATTTTTACCAACTTTTTTATATAAGTTATTTATAAATATAGGAGAATTTATATTATGAATATAAAAAATAAAAGCTCTTTAATCATTTCTATACTTATCCCGATTGCAGTTGGCACTGTATCTGCCTTACTAAGCGGAGATATATCAAATACTGCATTTAATAAACCGCCACTCAGTCCACCCTCTTACATTTTTCCTATTGTTTGGACAATACTTTATATTTTAATGGGTATATCTTCATACATTGTTTATTATTCCGACAGTAAATACAAAGAAAAGGCAATCATAATTTATGCTATACAACTCTTTTTCAATTTCTTTTGGAGTATAATTTTTTTCAGATTTGATAAATATTTACTTGCCTTTATATGGCTGATTATACTAATTGTCCTAATTATAATAATGATATATCAGTTTTATAAAATAAAACCTTTGGCAGCCTATCTGCAAATACCCTATCTTTTATGGTGCTTATTTGCCGCTTACCTTAGCCTTATGGTTTTTCTATTAAATTAAAATTTTTCAGTGAACCAATAACAGGTTCACTCTTTTTATTTTGTTATATTGATTGCAATATTTAAAAGCATAATAAAAAATTAATCGTGATTAAAATAGAACTGTACATGGCATATATTATTCTTAAATGCACAGTATAAATATAAAGATACTATAGCTACAAGGTGCAGCCAACCGCATTATATAATCAATATTAATAAAGGCAAGCCAAACAAGCTTGCCTATAAAATAAAAAACTAAAATATAAATAACATCATCCTTAATCTGCAAAAGAAAAAGACCCTCTATAAATATACACAAAAACATGAGAGTCTTTTTCTAAATCGCTTGCGGTATTGTCCGCAGATATTATTATACAAATTTTTACAATATTTTACAATAAAAATAATTCGACATTTTATGGCGCTAACATAATCGAGCTCCAAAAAAGATGAGGTTATCATAATAATTAAGGTAACCCTAAAAACAAAGCAAAAAAATAAATATCTTTTGAGTATGCCTATTGAGTATTCAAAACACCTATTGAAATTAATAACATTTAATAAAAATATACGCCTACGTTGACGGCTATTGCACCGTAAACGCAGGCGTACATACTGAAAATTGCGGGGGCCGGATTTGAACCAACGACCTTCGGGTTATGAGCCCGA
>CALIRN010000305.1 GCA_938042265.1 uncultured Eubacteriaceae bacterium | reverse complement strand
TTACGGTTGACAACACCATAATGAAACCGAAAGCGGATTACTTTGACGAGCTTGTGGACAGAAATCTTCTTACTAACTTCACAGAAACGGCGAAACAGCTAAAGATTAAACGCAAAACGTTTATACAGTTTCTGCTTGACCATAAGTACATATACAGAGATAAAAGAGGTAAGCTGATGCCTTATGCCGAAAAAAATAAAGGCTTATTTGAGCTGAAAGAGAATTATAACGAAAAAACCAAATGGTCGGGCACACAAACCCTTATTACGCCAAAAGGCAGGGAAACATTCAGATTGCTTATGATAAATAATTAACTGACACTTTATTAAGGAGGCTGGATTTTATGAATGAATTACAGATTTTAGAGAACAACAATCAAAGGGTAATGACTACAGCAGTGCTTGCTGAATGTTACGAAACTAGTAGTAAGGCAATATCAGATAATTTTAATCACAATAAAGACAGGTACATAGAGGGTAAACATTATTATTGCCTTTCGGGTGACGATTTAAAGTGCTTTAAGAGCAAATCCGAAAATTTCGGATTTGCGCCAAACATTAATAAACTTTACCTTTGGACAGAGAAAGGAGCTTTACTTCATGCAAAATCTCTGAACACTGATAAGGCTTGGGAGGTTTATGATTATCTGGTTGAAAATTACTTTAAAAAGAAAGAAGTATTACCTACGGGAAATAACCTCATTGCTTTGGCAGTCATTGAGGCGCAAAAGTTACTCATGCAAAAAGACAAGGAGCTTGAGATTAAAAATCAGCTTATTGGAGAGCTTAAGCCAAAAGCAGATTATACAGACAGAATTTTGCAAAACCCCGGTCTTGTTAATATCAACCAAATTGCCAAAGACTACGGTATGAGTGCAAGGACTATGAACAAATTACTTTCAGAACGAGGTGTGCAGTATAAGCAGGGGAAGCAGTGGCTTTTGTACAAAAAGTATCAAAGCAAAGGTTATACAAGCTCGGAAACCATTGATATTACAAGGATAGACGGAAGTCCTGATATTGTAATGCGTACTAAGTGGACACAGAAAGGCAGGCTATTTATTTACGAGCTGCTTAAAAAAGACGGGATAAGACCTGTTATTGAAACAGAATTTAACGTAACAGCTTAATGTTCAATAAGCACTTGCAGAAATGCAGGTGCTGTTTTTATATTCATAAGGAGGTGTATTGCATGGCAGGGATAAAGACAAGTATAGATTTATACGATAATGCCTCAGGAGTGCTAGATGAAATTTATCAAAGTACAATCAGCTCAATAGGTGGTTTTGAGGCTATGGCGGAAGTAATTGATACCATGCCTAAGCTTGAAATAGAGTGGGAGAGTACAAGTGTGATAGATGAAATTTATCAGCAGATTGATGCTGTAATGCAAGCTAGGGCGCAGGCTGAAGCCCTAGTGCAGTCACAATCTCAGGCACACGCAAAAGCAGAAGCATTACAAGACAGATTGTCAGAAATAAACGATATGCCTTTTGGTCTTGGAGATGGCTTAATAACTGATATATACGAGGCGAATGCAGGGCTTACCCGAATGCAGGGAATTGCAAATGCTATTGAACAGGAATTTAGTAGCCAGAACGTAGATGTTGCAAGGCTTGAAAGTCTGTATAGACAATACAACGCACAGATTGAAATGACAAGTGACGGTGTAAGGAATATAGACAGCGAAATCGGAAAGTCTGTAAGTAGTACTGAGGAGCTTGTTGATGCGCAGCAAAAGTACAATGCCGAAATCAATGAGGGCGTGAATGCCGGAAGTAGGCTGATACAGAAATTAGGCGGCTTGGCGAGTGTTTATGGGGCAATTCGAGGAATGAGCTTTGCCGTAGATACATCTGATGAAATGACATTGACTGCAGCAAGACTTAATTTGATGAATGATGGTATGCAGATCACAGCGGAACTGCAAAATATGATATTTGAATCAGCACAGAGAGCAAGAGCTGCTTATGGTGATACTGCTGATATTGTTGCGAAGCTGGGGCAAAGGGCGGCAGATTCGTTTTCTTCAAATGCAGAAACCATAGCTTTTGCAGAAAATTTGAATAAGCAGTTTGTAATTGCCGGAGCCAGTCAGCAGGAAATGTCATCGGCATCTTTGCAGCTTACGCAGGCTCTTGGTAGCGGTGTGTTGCGTGGTGAGGAATTTAATGCAGTATTTGAATCAGCACCCAACATTATACAGACTATTGCTGATTATATGGACGTGCCAATAGGACAGATAAGAGATATGGCAGCTGAGGGAGAAATAACTGCTGATATTGTAAAAAATGCTGTGCTCGGTGCTACAGAAGAAATAAATGCGGAATTTGATGCTATGCCTATGACCTTTGCTCAGATATGGCAGAGCTTCAAAAATAAAGCTTTGTTTGCTTTTCAACCTGTACTTACAAGAATGAATGAGATTTTTAATACAGAAAAATTTGATAATTTTGTTGATGAAGCTTCAGAGACAGTTGCAGATTTAGCAATGATGTCACTTAATGTACTGGAAACAATTACAGATATAGGTAATACGCTATATGATGTGTGGGATGAAATAGAGCCTGTCATTTACGGTGCTATTTTTGCTCTTGGAGCGCTTGAAGTCAAGTCGGTTACTACTGCTTTTGTTGTAAGCGGGCTTGGGCTTGCTGCTGATGTTTCAGCTGCATCTTTTGGCAGACTTGCAATCTCAATGCTTGCGTGCCCTGCGACATGGCTTGTTGTTGCCGTAGGCACAATCGGAGTTGCATTCGGTGTATTGTCGGAAAAGGTTGGCGGTGCAAGAATTGCAATAATGATATTGGAAGACAGTTTTAAAGGGGGCATAGAGAACGTTTGCATGTGGGTTGATACAGGTGTAGTCTATGTGGAAAATGGTTGTGATGAATGGAATATGGTGTTTAATACTGTAGGTACTCAAATAAGTGTGGCAGTAGGTAATATGAAAATAGCCGTATTGGAACACATAAGGGATATGGTACGCACAGGCTCGGATTATATAAATGACCTTATAAACTCTGTGAATTCAATATTTGGCTTGGATATACCAACAATAACTTTCATTTCAGATGTTGCAACTACTGCGCTCGATGGAATGATCATGAAACAGGAGCTGGATAATGATAAATTAAAATCTGATAATGAAGCTTATCTTGCTGAAAAACAGGCTGCTATTGAAGATAGGAATTTTCAGCTTGAGGCAAGAAAGCAGATGGTTGAACAGGACAGACAGACGAGAAGAGATGCAATTCTTGAGGCTATGGGGGATGCACTCAGCGGTGTTACAGTTAATGATAACGCTTCTGGAAGGACAGCCGGAGATGGAATTGAATCAGTTGTTGACGAAATGGCTGGTAGCCTTGACGATATCGCCTCCGACACTGAGGAAATCAAAAGCAACTCAGACATAGCTGACCTTATCAAGGATTACCATTCAAGACAAGCAACTCAGAAAAGCACAACACAGTACATTACTATCGATATGACCGGACAGACCAATCATATCAGCAGCAGTATGGAGCTTTCAACAGTAACCGACGGATTGCTTAATTCCATTAGGACGGCTGTGGCTGTATCGGCAGAGGGGGTATAATATGGCTTATCAAGTATACATAGGCGGTGAACTAATGCCTGTAACGCCCGAAAAA
>CALIRN010000304.1 GCA_938042265.1 uncultured Eubacteriaceae bacterium | reverse complement strand
TCTTGCTGTAGGGAGTAAACCCTTACGCATAAATTTTATTTCAATAATGCCTCGGCATTATTGTGCGACGTGTGCGTCAGCTTTGCTGACATATTCCTTTGCACACACCTGCAATCCTGCCTGAGGCTTAATCAGATGGGAGATTGTACTCCCACTGATTATTTATAATGTTATTCACCACTTAAAGAAGTGGGGGTATATCTACATCTGATTAAACATTCAGCTCGGTGTGAGCAATAAGCTGATCTCTGTTAGCGTCAATTACGGGCATAACCTGACCGATGATATATTCCTGAACCTGCTGAGGCGCTCTGCCCACAAAGTTTTTTGGAGCAAGTATCTTAACAAGATCCTCATACTTCATACCAAAAACGGGATCATTTGCAACACGTTCAATAAGGTCGTTCCTGCCGCCGTTTTCCTTAACGTTTTTAGCAGCCTCCATGGAGTGTACACGGATAGCCTCGTGCAGCTCCTGTCTGTCGCCGCCGTTTTTAACTCCGTCCATAATGATAACCTCTGTTGCCATAAATGGAAGCTCCTCCATAAGGTGCTTTTCAATAACCTTTGGATATACTACAAGACCCTCGGATACATTGTTATAAATGCCAAGGATAGCGTCACAGGCAAGGAATGCCTCAGGAATTGAAATACGCTTGTTGGAGCTGTCATCGAGGGTCCTCTCAAACCACTGACCTGCCGTTGTAAATGCAGGGTTGAGCGCGTCCACCATAATGTATCTTGCAAGGCCCGTAATTCTCTCGCATCTCATTGGATTTCTCTTATAAGCCATAGCCGATGAGCCTATCTGGTTTTTTTCAAAAGGCTCCTCAATCTCCTTAAGGTGCTGAAGAAGTCTTATATCATTGGCAAACTTTGTACAGCTCTGAGCAATGCCGCTTAAAACATTTGCATATATGGAATCAAGCTTTCTTGAATAGGTTTGGCCACTTACCGCAAATACACCGCTGTAGCCCAGCTTTTCGGCAATCATTTCATCAAGACGGCGCACCTTGTCGCTGTCGTTTCCAAAAAGCTCCATAAAGCTGCCCTGTGTGCCTGTAGTACCCTTAGAGCCCAAAAGCTTTGTGTTTGCAATAACAAAATCAATCTGCTCAAGATCCATCATAAGGTCCTGAATCCACAGGCAGGCACGCTTGCCTACAGTGGTTGTCTGAGCAGCCTGAAAATGAGTAAAGCCAAGGGTCGGCATATCCTTATACCTCATTGCAAAGTCCGAAAGCTTGCTGACAACCGATAAAACCTTGCTCCTTATAAGCTTCATTGCATCAAGCATTAAAATAACATCGGTATTGTCTCCCACATAGCAGCTTGTAGCGCCTAAGTGGATAATACCCTTTGCCTTTGGACACTGCTCGCCGTAAGCATATACATGAGCCATAACGTCATGCCTTACCAGCTTTTCTCTTTCGGCAGCAACCTCGTAGTTTATATCGTCCTTATGCGCCTTAAGCTCCTCAATCTGCTCGTCCGTAATTTCAAGACCAAGCTCCTTTTCAACCTCTGCAAGGGTAATCCAAAGCTTTCTCCATGTTTTAAACTTTCTGTCAGGGGAGAAAATCTCCTTCATTTCCTTGCTTGCATATCTGGAATTAAGAGGGCTTTCGTAAATGTCCTTCATAGTGGGTATATCCTCCTTAAAGTAAATGTTCAACATCAACAGGGTATTTGCCCGTAAAGCAGGCATCACAGAAGCCTAAATTGCTTGCAGGGGCAATCTTATGCAGATTTTCAAGGTTTAAATACTCAAGAGAATCAGCATTTATCATCTGTCTTGTTTCCTCAACGGTGTGCTGATTTGCAATAAGCTGATCCCTGTTTGGAATATCAACGCCAAAAAAGCATGGCCAGGTAAAGGCAGGGGAGCTTATTCTCACATGAACCTCCTTGGCGCCCGCCTCTCTCAGCATTTTTACAATACGCCCGCTGGTGGTACCTCTTACAATACTGTCATCAACCATAATAACTCTTTTGCCCGCAACAACGCTCTTCAAAACATTAAGCTTCATTTTAACGGCTGTTTCTCTTGAGTCCTGGGTAGGCTTGATAAAGGTACGTGCTATATACTTGTTTTTAATAAAGCCGGTATCCTCAGGAATACCGCTGTACTCGGCATAGCCCTGCGCCGCGGAAAGACCGCTGTCTGGCACGCCGATAACTATATCTGCATTCACAGGCGCCTGCTGAGCAAGAAATGCGCCTGCTCTTTTGCGGCACTCATGCACAACCTCGCCATCAATAAAGCTGTCGGGGCGTGCAAAATAAATATGCTCAAATATGCAAAGGCTTGAAGGTCCTCCGCAAAGCTCCGTATCACTGCGCATTTCACCGTCCTCAATGGTAATAATCTCGCCGGGGCGCATATCTCTTACAAGCTCTGCATCTATCGAATCAAGAGCACAGGTTTCACTGGAAAAAATGATTGCCTTTTCCCTCTTACCGATGCAAAGAGGACGGAAGCCCCATGGATCTCTTGCGGCAATAAGCTTGTTAGGGCTCATTACCAACAGAGAAAAGGCGCCCTTAAGCTTCTTCATGGCATTTTTTACAGCCTCCTCAATGGAGCCACAGTTAATTCTCTCCTTGGCAATAAGATAAGCGATAACCTCCGTATCTGCCGTAGTCTGAAAAATGGCACCGCTGTACTCAAGCTCTTTTTTAAGCTCGGCAACATTGGTAATATTACCGTTATGGCTTATTGCAAGAGTCCCCTTTATATATCTTAATACAAGAGGCTGAACATTCTCTCTTGCAGAGCCGCCTGCAGTTGAATAGCGTACATGACCTATTGCCATTCTGCCCTTAAGCTTGGACAGGATTTCCTCATTGAATACCTCGTTTGCAAGACCTGTATCCTTGTACTGGTAAATCTCTCTGTCTCTGTTTACCGCAATGCCTGCACCCTCCTGACCTCTGTGCTGGAGAGCCACAAGACCGTAATAGGTAGTGTTTGCGGGGTTGCCCTCAGGGTCCCATATACCAAAAACTCCACATTCCTCATGTAATTTAGACATAACGTCCTCCTTTTGGTTTAAAAAGAAATATTTTAAAAATCAAATGCTTCTGTAATTTAATTTTGATATGCAAGCCTGTAGACCGTAACAATAGCCTGCTCCCTTGTGTAGCCTGTAAGCGGTGAAAAGCTGTTGCTTCCCACACCCTCCATTACATACGTGCCCGTTTCGCTCTTTGTGCCGCATATTTTATATACGCTTTCCTTTGCCCAAGGGGCAATAGAGCTGTCATCATTGAACCTTGACCTTTGCTCTGTATCGTAAGAATTTCCGATATAGTCTGCAAGGTTGCAAAGCAGGACAGCCGCCTCCTGTCTTGTAATGGCTCTGTCAGGCTCAAATTTGCCGTCGCCGACACCGCTTACAATGCCATAGGCACTTGCCAAAGAAACATAATAATCATCAACATCCGTATAGGGAGAGGTGCAATTTTTTATCTCAGTTTTCCCTCTGTCTGCAAGCATCACCGCAAGGGTACAAAATTCCTTTCTTGTGATAATTTTTCTGTAGTTATAGCCGATGGTTGGCGGCATAAAATTGCCATCCCACGCATATTTTACAGCATCCTCTGCCCAATCTGACCTTTCAAGGCTTATGCCGTTAGCCTTGGCATACACGCCCAAATTTTCTATCAGCTCACCGTTGACATCATAATAATCCAGCGGTTTGCCATACTCACGATTATAAATAGAGAAATAAATTGCCATATCGTCCTTTTCAATACAATGATACCAATCCATACCCGGCTCTTGATAGGTCACAACACCATCATCTGTAAGACGGATAACACCCTGCCAGCAATCGGAATGACCTGCGGGTATACTTACCTGATAAAGTCCGTTTTTAGCTGAAAGCGGTGTTATATACATATAGTCCCCTGTAAGACGGTTACTGTTATTATCCTCTAGGTATTGTGTACCCGTATTGGGATGACCGACGCGCTCACCATCGGGATTGCTCACTATATAAATATCGTCAGAGTAAGGCACTTTGACCTTTGTTAAATTACTTTCATCACCAAAGGCGACAAGTGCGGAGGTCATAGCAATAAAGGTACTAAGGGCAAGCGAAATTGCTCCTTTAATTTTCATACAAAACACTCACTTTCATTTGTAGAAGTCCGTCAGTCTTGCCCAAACCTCGTGATAAACCTCGCTGAACTCTCCAAGGTCACGTCTGAAACGGTCCTTGTCAAGCTTTTTGTTGGTTTCAGCATCCCAAAGTCGGCAGGTATCGGGGCTGATTTCATCAGCAAGCACAATTTCACCGTCAACGGTTTTGCCAAGCTCAATCTTAAAATCGATAAGCTTAATACCGATATTGATAAATATTTTCTTAAGACTTTCATTAACCGCAAATGCAATTTTTGATATTTCCTCAATTTCCTCCCTATTGGTAATACCGAGAGCTATTGCCTGATAGTCATTGATAAGGGGGTCCCCCAGCTCATCGTTTTTATAGCTGAACTCGAGTGTAGGCGCAGTAAAGGGAGTACCCTCCTCAACACCGTAGCGCTTTGAAAAAGAGCCTGCCGCAACATTTCTTACAATAACCTCAAGGGGAATAATATCCACCTTTTTTACAAGAGTATCTCTGTCGTTAAGCTCCTCAACCAGATGAGTTTTAACCCCGTCCTTTTCAAGCAGTCTGAAAATAAAGTTAGCCATACGGTTATTAATGACGCCTTTACCCTCAAAGGAGCCCTTTTTCTGCCCGTTAAATGCAGTAGCGTCATCCTTATATTCAAAAATACAAAGTGCACTGTCATTGGTGGAATATACCTTTTTTGCCTTACCCTCATATAACAGTTTTTGCTTTTCCATTATTAAGACCTCACTTTTATTTATCATAAATTCTTAAACATAATCATACATTTATATAATAACAAATTTTATGGTTATACGCAATAATAAAATAACAAAAATATTACTGATTTTAATAAGCAATTCTCTTGAAGATACCCTGCCTTATATGATATAATTAGAAGAAAATTATCTACGAGGTGATATTATGAGCTTTGGTATGAGAGGACACGACCTGGGCGGCAAGCAATGCTTTAACGACTTTCTTGATAAGGTTAAAGCAAACAACATTGATTTGGTACAGCTTGCATTTAAAAAATCCATTTCGGATATTGATTTTACACTTGGCAACTATAACCCCGGACTTGCACACTATATTTCAAAAAGACTTAATCAAAACAATATACATGTTGCGGTGCTTGGCTGCTACATTAACCCTACCAATCCCATTGAGTCAAAAAGACAGGAGGCTGTTGCCACCTTTATTGAGCATTTAAAATATGCGCGTATGCTCGGCGCCGATATGGTAGGGACTGAAACAGGCAGGCTTGACCCCAACTTTAAAATTGTACCGGGTACATACACCGAGGGCGCTTATCAGCTGCTTTTAAAAAGTATGCGCGAGATTGTTGCCGCTGCGGAAAAGCTGGGGGTAATTGTAGGTGTTGAGGGCGTTGCTACCCATACCCTTTACTCACCTGAAATGATGCTGCGCTTTTTAAGAGATATTGACTCACCTAACGTTGAGGTTATCCTTGATCCCGTTAACCTTCTTGACAGAAACAACTATAAGGATCAGGAGCGGGTTATTGACAAAGTATTTGACTACTACGGCGACAGAGTAAGCGTTATGCACATAAAGGACTTTAAGCTTGATGAAAACGGCGATGTTGCCTTTGAGCAGGTAGGCGAAGGACTTTTCAACTATGCGCCTCTCTTTAAGCACCTTAAGGCAAAAAAGCCCCATATTACCATGCTTATTGAAAACTCCAATGAACAGCGCTACCACAGTGACTGTGAATTTTTAAGTAAGATTTATGACGAAGCTTGATAAGTCCTTTTACCTCAGAGATACATTGACCGTTGCAAGGGAGCTGCTTGGTTGCCGTATAGTACATATTACCGGCGGCAAAAGGCTTGAAATGCGTATCACCGAAACCGAAGGCTACTGTGGTATTACGGACAAGGCATGCCACAGCTACGGCAACAGGCGGACGGGGCGTACTGAAATAATGTACAGGCAAGGCGGCTTTGCTTATGTTTATCTTATCTACGGTATGTATAACTGCCTTAATGCCGTAACCGAAGGGGAGAATAACCCCTGTGCGGTGCTTATAAGGGGCGGCGAGCCTTTAGGGGATTTTGACGGTTTATCCCTTATGCGATACGGCAGACCATACAGGAAGCTTAGCAAATATCAGCTTAAAAATTTTGCCAACGGTCCCGGAAAACTGTGCCTTGCACTGGGTATTAACAGAGCCTTAAACGGCATTGACCTGACGGGAGACACCCTTTACATAATAAAAGACGACGCTCCCAAAAACATAAAAACAGGAAAGAGAATTAATATAGACTATGCAGAGGAAGCAGCGGATTATCCCTGGAGATTTTATTTGTAAAGCCGCAAAAGTCGTTTATTTTACACAAAAATACGATGTCAGTTAAAAACCGACCTCGCAGTTTGTAGCAAAACCCCATATCCAATCCGGATATGGGGTTAAATCATGCCTAAACAAGCGAATTACTATCAAATAGTCCATAAAACCAAAGCAAAACACCCCTACCCCAGTGGTGTAATGCAGTTTTTTGTTTGGGAAAAATCTGCAAGCTCATCAGTCGTTACGGTTACGGGTATACCTTACATTTGACAGGTTAATACCGTCCTTAACCCTTATATCCCAATTAAATACATACCCTTAATGTCACTATAGTAAGAACTTCGTATAAAATACGGCATTTCAATTTCTTTACCCGACAGCATATTAGCAATTACAGGTCACTTTCCGTTTTTTATCCAATTGTCATACCCCATGAATATATCTTTTTTGCTTTCACCACCTCATCTTTTTGCTCCGATAAGCTATAACCTACCCCCTCGGCAATATTTTATAATAATAAAATATAACCTCAAAATCATCAAACTAAAATTATTAATGTATAATATAAAATAATCATAGATTACCAAACAATCAATAAAATTTTTCAATCCCCCTTTATTTTTAATAAAAACAAAAATAAACATTTAAATAAATCTCCACGTATGTTATAATGTGATATAATAAATATATAAACACTAATTTCTCAAGGCAAAGGACTGCTATGAAAAACAACACTCTTAATTTACATGGATACAAAAAAATAGCCGTTATGGGCGGCACCTTTGACCCCATACATTACGGGCACCTGGTAGCGGCAGAGGCGGCAAGGGACGAGCTTGGTATTGAGCGTATTGTATTTATGCCTACGGGCAATCCGCCTCACAAGCAGGGCACAGGCATTACTGACGCCCTTACACGATATATTATGACAGTGCTTGCAACCTCCGGCAATCCGTACTTCTGCGTATCCGGATATGAAACTGCCAAGCAGGGTATGTGCTACACCATTGAAACGGTAAAGGCTGTACAGGCTATGTGTGATAAGGACTGCGAAATTTATTTTATAACAGGAGCAGATGCCATTGAGGAGCTGCCTACCTGGCGCAATCCGCAGGAGCTTATGAAAATATGCAAATTTATAGCCGTTACCCGTCCCGGTATCAAGGCGCACAGCCTTAAGGACAGTATTAAAGAGCTGGAGAAAAACTACGGCGCCGATATACGCTTTCTTGAAGTGCCTGCCCTCGCCATTTCCTCTACGGATATACGCAACAGGGTTTTTGCGGGCAAAACCATATCCTATCTTATACCGACGGCTGTAGGCGGATACATTATCAAAGAGGGGCTTTATGCCGATAAAAGTATTAATATTCCCGGCTTTGATTTATCCGCAATCAAAAAAAGACTGCACTACGAGCTGTCACCAAAAAGATTTCTGCACACAAAGGGCGTTGCCAAGGAGGCACGCAGGCTTGCGGAAGTATATGATGTTGATGCTGATAAGGCTTATATTGCAGGTATCCTTCACGACTGTGCAAAGGATTTAAGTAAGGAGCGCAGCTTTGAGCTTTGCAGGCAATACGGTGTTGAGCTTGACGAGGTGCTGAAATCTCAGCCTGATTTAATACACAGCTTTTTAGGTGCAGAGATTGCCAAAAATGAATACGGCATTGAGGATGAGGATATTCTAAATGCAATACGCTTCCATACCACAGGACGGGAGGAAATGTCTGCACTGGAAAAAATAATTTATCTGGCAGACTTTTTTGAGCCATCTCGCAAGCCCTTTGACGGCATAGAGGAAATGCGGGCCCTTGCCTACAGCAGCCTTGACGCCGCTATGGACTTTGCCCTTAACCATACAATAGATTACAATACCAAAAAGAACAGGCTTATACATCCGCTCAGCTTAAATGCCGCGATGTATTATGCAGGGAAAAATTAATATATTAAGGAGGATAATAATGACTGACAACAAAATTTTAACCGCCGTTAAGGCGGCCTACAAGGCACTTGACGACAAGCTTGCATTAGATATAAAGGTGCTTGAAATCGGTGAAATTTCGCCCATGGCAGATTATTTTATAATTGCCGGCGGCAACAATCCAAATCAGCTTAAGGCTATGGCGGATACAGTTGAGGAAGCACTTTTCAAGGCAGGCTATAAGCTTAACCATTCGGAGGGTATGCAGACAAAGAGTTGGCTTTTGCTGGACTTTGGCGAAATAGTTGTACACCTTTTCAACAAAGAGGACAGGGATTTTTATAATCTTGAGCGTATCTGGGGTGACGCAAAAACTCTGACTGAGGAGGACCTTAGGGCTTTAGTCTGCGGCTTAAAGGTATTATACTGACATTAACAGGCGGCATATTTTGGGGCTTTTCCGGTGTCTGCGGTCAGTATCTTTTTCAGCAGAAGGGCGCAGTACCGCAATGGCTCAGCGCATGGAGGCTGCTTATATCAGGTCTGCTGATACTTATTTTTATTTTACCTAAGTATAAAACAGATATTTTTAAGGTATTTTCCAAAAAGACCATTTTGCCTATGCTGATATTTTGTTTTGTCAGTGTTATGGGCTGTCAGCACGCATATTTTATGGCAATAGCCGCATCAAACTCTGCAACGGCAACGGTACTTGAATACATTGCCCCTGCTGTTGTTATGTTATTTATATGTATTGCAGGCAGACGCCTGCCCTCGTTTATGCAGCTTTTGGCCCTGATTTGTGCCATGTCAGGCGTATTCTTTATGGCAACAGGCGGAAGCATTAAAAGCCTTTCCATTTCGGAAGAAGCATTATTTTGGGGACTTTTAAGCGGCGTATGCTACGGCGTTTACACCATTCAGTCCCCTTCTCTCTCTGCAAGCTGCGGTATACTGCCAATGCTCGGCTGGGGCAACCTTATAGGGTCAATACCGCTGTTTTTTGCAAACAGTGAATAGTATTCAGCTATACTCCTGATTTTCAGGCTTGTTTTGCGTTTTCAGGCACAGCAATACTCGGTACGATACTTTCCTTTGGCATTTATATTAAGGGCTGCCAGCTTGCAGGGCCTATCACGGGCAGTTTATGTGCCAGCATTGAGCCTCTGTCCTCTGCCTTTATTGCCTTTTTATGGCTTGGCACACGGTTTAAGCCAACTGATATCATTGGTCTTGTGCTTATTGTAGGTACCGTAGTTATACTTACACTGGATAAAGGGCGTACAGGCTCCGTAAAAAATTCAGCCTGGTAATATTAACAAACTTATTAATATTATTTTTAAATAAAAAAGCTTGTATTAATTACAGGCTTTTTTGTTTTATCAATATTTAGAAAAAAATATTATACAAAATAAAAAGAGACCGTTGCAATACAACAGTCCCTTAATATCATATTAAAGCTTTGGGATTAAATCATAATAAGTCTGAACATCCGCATCGTTAAGACAAGCCTGGATAATCTTGTGTCCAAGTGGGTCAAGCTCAGGAGTATCAAACTGCTTAAGCTGCTCCTTGAAGAAGTCTGTAAGTATCTTTGCACCTACATCATAGCCCTCGTTGCCAACTCTTGACTGTGTATTTACCTGAAGTAAGCCCTTAGGCACATCATTACCGTCAATCTTCATTGACTTAAGTGCATAGCCGAGAATTGGACATCTTGACTCATCAAGAGCCTCACGTCTGAACTTGGCGCCGCCGCGTCTTGAAAGGTACTCTCTTGTAGCCCACTGACCTGCAAAGCCAACCTTATAGCAGCCGATATACTGGTTAGGAATAAGGATGTATCTTGTTGACGGTGTATCAAGAATCTGCTTAAGCAGCAAATTAGCCTGATCAACCTTTTTACCTGTAGCAAATGGCCAGTATGAGCCTACACCCTCACTCTTAAGTGCATTGCCGCTATTGTCAATAATTGACGGATTGGCAAAACCGCGTGGTGCAACCAATCTCCACAGCCAACCCAAAGCAGGCGGAAGAACATGGAACAGACCTATAATACCGTAGCTTGGGTTCTCCTTTGTTGTAGGAGGAGTACGTACACCGAAGCTTCTCACGTCAATCTCCGCAGCACCATTAACGATGTTGTTTTTAAGCTTTCTTGACATAATAAGTCTTGGGTTAGGACAAGGTACGCCCGGCTCATCCTCTATATGCTCCCAGATAAGACAGGTTGAATCAGGTACAGCCTGCATATTAAGGAAGATAAGAGGCTCCTTTGGATGGATTGTAGCCTTTTCCGTTTCAGGCTCCGTACCGTAATGCTCAATGTGGTTAACTCTTAAGAACCAACCGTTCTCCGCATCGGCAACAACAAGCTTTTTGCTGTCATTCTGCAGTGACGGATGAGCAAGCGCCATATCATCGGTAACAGGATGAAGCTCTGATGTATCTGCAATATTAACAAGGGTCTTTTCACCCGTAACTGTATTTGTTGCAAGTAAAAGGCGTCCGTCAGCCTCTCTGTGGAAAGGCTCCGTCATCTCGGATTTACCGCCGCCTGATGCACCCTCGTGCATAATTGTAAGCTCAAGCTCGTAAGGGGTAATAATTTTAACTGTTGAAGCGTGGAGTGTAACCCACTTTTCCTGCTCGCCAATATCAAGAAGGATACTGTAAACACCCTTCTTTGCCGATGGACCGGGATAAAGGTTGTAGCTGAATACCTCCTGCATATTATACATACGATTATGGACAACAATCTGCTTACCCTCAAAATGGGTATGACGGAAAGGCGGAGCTACATAAATAATTCCCTTTGGCTTAAAGAAATTAGGTACCTTTTCCGCAGGTATAAAGCATTGCATATCGGCAAGCATAGCCGCAAAGCAGGCTGCATTTGCAGGCACTACAGCTATTGAGGGGTAACCGAGCTTAAGGTCCTCATTGCCTGCATAGAAGGGCAGCACAATAAGAGACTCTCTGCTCTTAAGCCAGTCAAAGGTTTCCTGACGTACGCCTTCAAAAGGCACGCCAAACTTTTCCTCATATCTTGGCTTATCCGTAGGAAGATTATCGGCAATAACCATTGAGTTAGGGTCACGGCGGCGCATAGCCTTATCATCAAAGTTAATAACCATACCGTTTTTACAGCTTGTAACATAAGCCTCACGTACAGTTTTACCGTTTACATCAAAGTTTACGTCAAAGGTCTTGTTGCCCTTGCCGCCAAATGACAATTCAAAAAGATGTTCTCTGCTTTCAGGTACAATAACCTCAGGTACAGCATTTAAAATATCCGTTACACACTGAGGGAGAACCATTTTACTGACAATAGGGTTCTTCATAAATTAACCTCCTTAATTTTATATAGACGCCACTGCGGAGATACCGATAAACCAGCGGCACTCCATTGTGTGTTAAATCCTGTTAATGCTCTGCAAAGTGAAGTAAGAGCCAATAAAAAATTCAAGCTCAAAATTTCACCAAACTTCAGCAGTTTATCATAAGCATATAACTATATCATCTATAATCTTACCACTACTTTTTACAAAAAGCAAGCAAAACAAATTCATTTTAAACAATTTATTAATTATCACAATAAAAACGCCTTAAAATACCACAATATAGTCAATTTTAACATAGATTTAAGGTATTTTTTACGCTTAAAACGAAATTGAATTGTCTGACAATTGAATAAAAGGTACAGTTTTAAAGCATTTCACCTTTTATCGATACAAAAAAATAAACATCGGGAGTTATTTTTTCCTTTTTAAATCTCAAATTAAAAAAACAATGGTAATATAAAAACTGATCTACCTGTATTTCAAATATTCAATAAACCGCTTAACTGCCACAGACGTTCCCTTTTTGCTTCTCAGAGCAAGCCCGATTTTTCGGTAAGCGGGTATTTCAAGCTCCTTGGTTATTATACGATACGGAACACGCTGTAAAATAAGCTGAGGCAATATACTTATACTTAGCCCTTTTTCCACCATGGCCATAATTGCATAGTCATCCCAGGTGGTAAAACGTATGTTAGGCTTAATACCGCACCTTTACAATATAATAAACGGACGCCCTGTAGGCACTCTTTTTTCCGGAAAGCATTAATTGTTTTTAAATTACAAATATTTTACAATATACTGAATAGAATATATTATCGGAACTGCGTTCCGATTGTGTCTTGCTGAAGCAATACACAGATTTACTCCGTAAATCAATATAAATCCAACCTTTAGGCAAGCCTAAAGGTAACTTACCATTGTCAAAAAACAAATTCATTTGTTTTTGACAATGGTAAGTTATATTATTATTCCACAAGACTATATTCAACTTTTTCCCTTGTTTACCCTTTGCATATCTGTCAATAATAAAAGTGTTGATTATTTTAGGATTGCAGAGGACGGTAAAAAATGGAAAAATTTATAGTGGAAAAATCTCACGCTTTAAAGGGTATTGTAAAGGTAGGCGGCTCTAAAAACGCAGCACTGCCCATAATAGCTGCCTGTATTTTAACAGAGGATAAATGCACCCTTGAGGGTGTACCTCTTTTAAGTGACGTAAAAATTATGCTTGACCTGCTTAGTGAGCTTGGCTGCTGTGTAAACTGCGGTGACAGCATAACCGTTTCAGCCCTTAACGGAGAAAACAATGCCCTTGATTACGGCAAGGTAAAAAAAATACGCGCATCCTTTTTGCTGGCAGGCGCATTGCTGGCACGCTTCGGCAGGGCAAGCATAGCAATGCCGGGCGGATGTTCCATAGGCTTAAGGCCTGTCGACCTGCATCTTAAAGGCTTTGAGGCACTTGGCGCAAGCTGCGAAACAGAGCATGGCATAATCAATATTACCGCCAATAGGCTGACAGGCTGTGAAATATATCTGGACTTTCCCAGTGTAGGAGCAACGGAAAATATTATGCTTGCAGCAACCCTGGCAGAGGGCACTACCGTTATACGCAACTGTGCCGCCGAGCCTGAAATATGCGATGTAGCGGATTTCTTGAATAAAATGGGTGCTCATATAGAGGGTGCAGGCAGCGATATGATTAAAATTACGGGGGTAAAGCGACTGCATGGCTGCACTCACCGCATTATCCCCGACAGAATTGAGGCAGGCACCCTTATGCTTGCAGCCGCTGCAGCAGGCTGAAAAATACGTCTTGAAAACATACGCTGTGACCACTTAACCGCAATGATTCATAAAATGCGTGAAATGGGTGCCTCCATTACCGAGGGCGAGGACTTTCTTATTATGGAAAAGCGCGGCAGAGTCAGTAACACCGCCATAAAAACCATGCCCTATCCCGGCTTTCCCACTGATATGCAGGCACAGTTTATGGCACTTATGACCATAGGCAGAGGAACGGGCATTATTAACGAAACCGTTTTTGAAAACCGATTTATGCACGCCGCCGAGCTTAACCGAATGGGTGCAGATATAAAGGTAGAGGGACGCTGTGCCATTGTAAAGGGAGTCCGTCAGCTTACGGGTACCTCCGTTAAGGCAACGGATTTAAGGGCAGGTGCCGCCCTGATTATATCTGCGTTGGCAGCAGAGGGCAAAACGGAAATAGGTGAGATAGAATATATAGACAGGGGTTATTTTCATATAGAGGATAAGCTGTGCAAAATAGGAGCGAGGATAGAAAGGATAGCCTATGAAGATTAAACCCATATTTATTTTAGCATTAGCGGCGGCGGTTACAGTAACTGCCGCCATAGGCATTTTACTGCCCTGCAAAAACACCGCCCTTGCCGTTACGGCGGCGTGCGGAATTGAAACCGGCGGTGCGTCAATAGACAATGTCAATATATACAATACTGCCTTAAGCAAAAATCGACTTGACAGTCTGGAGGATTACATTGTTGGTGTTGTTGCGGCAGAAATGCCTGCCTCCTACGGCGATGAAGCACTTAAGGCACAGGCCGTAGCGGCACGCACCTACGCTTTGAGAGCATTGGAAGCAAATCCAAGCCTTTCCTACAGCGACATAGGACAGGCGTACATATCCAGAGAAACCATGATTTCAAGGTGGGGTGACAGCTACGACGGCTTTTACGGCAAAATAAAAAATGCCGTTATTTCTACCAGGGGAATAATTGCGGTTTACAACAGCAAGCCAATACTTGCTGCCTTTTGTGCCTCCAGCGGCGGCATAACAGAGGAAAGCCAAAATGTATGGGGGCAATCAGTACCTTATCTTATAAGTGTTGACTCACACTGGGACAGTGACAGCAAAGATTTTACCCAAACCCTGACCTTTACACAATCTGAAATAACAGACCTTTTGGGAGGTATACCTGAAATACAGTCAAGATCTCAGGCAGGCTATGTGCAAACCGTATATGCAGGAGGAGAAAAGCTGACCGGTATACAGGTAAGACAGCTATTAGGGCTTAAATCCGCTGATTTTCAGGTATCTCAATCCGACAATAAGATATATATTACAACAAAGGGCTACGGACACGGCGTAGGTATGAGTCAGGTAGGCGCCGCAGGTATGGCAAAGGATGGTAAAGCCTTTAATGAAATCCTTTCTCACTATTATCCCGGCACGGAGCTGGCAAAGGTAAAATAAATTGATATTTACCTAAATACGAAATTACTCCGCAATTTGAAGCTTAATGTAAAAACTTGCTGAGGATTAAAGTTCCTTATTGCTATTCCTATTTTAATGATATATAATTATATTATCGTAACATAGTTCCGATTGCTGTGTTTGATTTTCTCACACAGCTGTCCTGTTTCACAGGGCTATATAACTAACCCATACTTGCGTATGGGTAACTTATCATAGAAAATATAAAGGGAGGTAAAATTATGGAACATTATAATCCGATTTTACACGGTAATAACAGCCCACAGAAGTTTTTTACCATTGGAGAGATCATGCTTAGACTTACTCCTCCAAATTATGATAAAATTCGTATGGCAAGCAGCTTTGAGGCAAGCTATGGCGGCAGCGAGGCAAATATTGCCCTGGCTTTGGCAAACCTGGGTATTGACAGTACATTTTTCACCGTTGTGCCAAACAACTCTTTAGGCAAAAGTGCCATAAGGCTTTTAAGGAGCAATGACGTACACTGCAGCCCTGTTATTTTAAGCACTCCTGAGGAAACTCCCACTCATCGTCTCGGCAGCTATTATCTTGAAACAGGCTACGGTATAAGAGCCAGCAAGGTTATTTATGACCGCAAGCATTCCGCAATAACTGAGTATGATTTTAACAAGGTTGATTTAAGCAGCCTTATGGATGGCTTTGACTGGCTGCACCTAAGCGGCATTACTCCTGCATTGAGCGAAAACTGTGCCAACCTTATTCTGGACGCCCTTAGGGTTGCGAGAGAAAAGGGTATGACA
>CALIRN010000303.1 GCA_938042265.1 uncultured Eubacteriaceae bacterium | reverse complement strand
TAAAACAAAGATTCAATACTACCGTAAATATAATAACCGCAATTATACCCTTAAGTCCTCCAAGCATAAGCTTAAAAGGCACGTTGGACAATGCCGTCATAAGCATAAGCAGAGCAAAGGCAATTAAATAGCCCGCTATACCGCCTGCGGCAAAAAGCCCTATAATATAAAGCATGGTGGCGATAATCTTTGCCCTTGCGTCAAGCCTGTGAATTACCGAGTCCACAGGATAATACTGACCTATTGTAATATTCATGCCTTCACCTCAAAATTTTACTTAAAATATCTGCCGCTTCATCTACAGTGTAAACATCCTTTGGTACCATAATGCCCTTATCGCAAAGTCTGTCCATAATCAGGCTTATCTGAGGTGTGGCAAGACCTATCTCTGCAAGCCTTTTTGACTTAAGGAACACATTTTTAACGGTATCAAACATTTCCACTCTGCCTCTGTTCATAACAAGTATTCTGTCGGCAAATCGGGATATATCTTCCATTGAGTGAGAAACCAGCACTACAGTAATACCAAGCTTTTTGTGCATAAGGCTGATATTGCTTAATATTTCCTCCCTTGCACAGGGGTCAAGCCCTGCAGCAGGCTCATCCAGCACAAGCACTTGAGGATTCATAGCAAGCACACCTGCAATTGCAACACGTCTTTTCTGTCCGCCCGAAAGCTCAAAGGGAGATTTTTCATAATAGCTTTCATCCATTCCAACAAGCGCAAGGCTGTCACGTATGCGCTTATCCAGTTCTTCATCGTTAAGCCCCATATTTTTAGGACCAAAGGCAACATCCTTGTATATTGTTGCCTCAAAAAGCTGATGCTCCGGATACTGAAACACAAGACCAACCTTTTGTCTTAAAGCAATAAGGTCATTTTTTCCATCATTTATATCCCTGCCGTCTACAAGCACAACGCCGCTGTCAGGCTTTGCAAGTCCGTTAAGATGCTGTATAAGGGTACTCTTTCCTGAGCCTGTATGCCCTATAAGCCCGATAAACTCACCCTTGCCTATTTCAAGGCTTACATCATTAAGTGCCACTCTTTCAAAAGCCGATTCACGTCCGTATATATGAGTAAGGTTTTTAACCTCTATTACAGTTTCGGGCTTTACGTATTTATCCTTACTGCGGATAATATCAATATCATTCATATCCCCCTTAAAGCCGTGCTTTAAAAGCTCCTCTACCGCCTCATCAATTGTAAGTACTCCCGGATTAAAGCCAAAGCCTTTTTTGTTAAGGCAGTATATCAGCTCCGTTGCCTGCGGCGCATCAAGCCGGAGCTCTCTCATACGCTCCACTCTTGAAAAAATATCCTGAGGTACACCATCCATAACTGCCCTGCCCTTTTCCATTACCACAACTCTATCGGCAAGCGCTGCCTCCTCCATATAGTGAGTAATAAGCACAATGGTAATGCCCTCCTGTCTGTTAAGTCGCATTACAGTTTCAATAACCTCACGTCTGCCAACAGGGTCAAGCATTGCCGTAGGCTCATCAAGTACAATACAGCGTGGCTTCATGGCAAGTATGCCTGCTATGGCTACTCTCTGCTTCTGTCCACCCGAAAGAAGATTGGGTGCACTACGGCGAAATTCCTCCATGCTTACGGATACAAGCGCATTATCCACTCTTTCCCTTATTTCCTCAGGCTTAACTCCCAAATTTTCAGGGCCGAAAGCAATATCCTCTTCAACTATTGTGGCAATAAGCTGATTATCAGGGTTTTGAAAAACCATACCCGCGCTTTGCCTTACCTCCCACAGATTTTTATAATCGGAGGTATCCATACCCTTTACATAAATTACGCCCTCGCTTGGAGTCAAAAGTGCATTAATGTGCTTTGCAAAGGTTGACTTTCCTGAGCCGTTATGTCCCAATACTGCAAGAAACTGCCCCTCCGGCACTGAAATGCTGACCTTGTCCAAAGCCCTCAGCTTTTCATTTTTAGCCTCTGCCTCATTATAAACAGTATATTCATAAACCAAGTTTTCACTTTTAATAAAATCCATATAATCACCTGAAATTTAACCGACATAGTAAGCACCTGCAGCCTTAAGCCGAGGGCGCTTACTATAGAATATCGACGATAAAAGCGTCGGTCGGTTATGAGTACGTAGCGTAAGCGGAATACGAATATCCTTGACACCGCCATATTAAATTATTATATAATATTTGCGCCTCATAATCAAGTATTATTACATTAAGCGACATTAACGGATAATTGTATCCATACATTTCGGCTTTTCGGCATACCCGACAAATATGTGCACAAAGCACAGTTTTGTTGATGTTTAAGATTATTTTTGATATACTTAAATAAAATCGGAGGAGGTTATACTATGAAAAAATTTACAGCGTTAATACTGTCGGGTATTATCACACTTTCAGTACTTGTACCTGCCATGGCTTATACTCCCATACCTGCCTTTCCCGGTGCAGAGGGCG
>CALIRN010000302.1 GCA_938042265.1 uncultured Eubacteriaceae bacterium | reverse complement strand
TTCTTGTTACGGGCAAAACAAGTAATAAGAACCAGTTCAAAAGAAAAAATATTTATGTCCCGCAGGGTTGGTTTTTAGCGTATAAGCCGTATTCGGATTTATCCGAATAGGCGCAGCGTTAAGAAAACCAAAGTAAATTAAATTTTTTCTTTCATAATGTTGGTTCTTGTTACGGGCAAAACAAGTAATAAGAACCAGTTCAAAAGAAAAAATATTTACGGTGCGGCATACGCTTTTGGGGGCGCCGCACCTTATTATGACTCATTCAAGACTTGCTCGCAGTGCTTGTGCGCCCAATTTGCGCGCATCCCTGCGTAGAGTTTATATCGACCGACGGCTGATACAACCACGGTAATAAAAACAAAGTAAATACTGATTAATTCAAAAGTAAAAATAAATTTAGCCGAGAGACATCTAAAAAACCGGTGATACTGCGCTTTTTTTCAGAGTAAAAGGCAGAAAAAGGTGCTTTGAATGCCAGTTTTTTCATAAATTTATTTTTAGTAACATTAATCCGTATTTATTAAAAAATAAAGAGGGGTGTACTTTATGCGTAAAAGAATTGTTGTAGCAAACTGGAAAATGAATAAAACTCCAAGCGAAGCACTGGAGCTTGTGGACCTTTTAAAGGAAAAGGTAGATACCGAGGATATTGATGTAGCCTTCTGCGTCCCCTTTGTAGACCTTATCCCCGTGGCTCAGGCTCTTGAGGGCACGCATATTGCCCTTGGCGCTCAGAATGTTCACTTTGAGGATTTCGGTCCCTTTACCGGCGAAATTTCCGCACCCATGCTTAAGGAGATTGGCTGTACCTATGTTATTATAGGTCACTCTGAAAGACGTGCCTACTTTAATGAAACGGACCATACTGTCAACCAGAAGATTTTTCAGGCAATAAACCACGACCTTACCCCCATCGTTTGTGTAGGTGAGGATTTGGAAACCAGAAAGAACAACATTATCATAGAGCAGATACGTGCACAGATTAAGCGTGCGCTTAAAAACGTATCCTTTGAGGATGTAAGCAAGACTATCTTTGCCTATGAGCCTGTATGGGCAATAGGTACGGGTATGTCCGCTTCTCCCGAACAGGCACAGGAGGTTTGCCATGCAATCCGTCAGGTGCTTGCGGAAATGTACGACCATGAAACCGCAAACTCAATCCGCATCCTTTACGGTGGCTCAGTAACAGGTAAAAACTGCGCCGATATTTTTGTAATGAAGGATATTGACGGCGGTCTTGTAGGCGGCAGCAGCCTTAAAGAGGACTTTGCCAAAATTGTGGGCTGCAAGTAAAGCTTTTTGTAATTTTGGTATTTATGAAACAGGAGATTTAAAATGGATAAGAAATTAACAGTTTTAATGATTTTGGACGGCTTTGGTCTTAACGACAAAACCGAGGGCAACGCAATCAAAATGGCAAACACGCCAAACCTTGACAGAATTTTCAGTGAGTATCCCTTTGTAAAAGGCTATGCCAGCGGTCTTGCAGTGGGTCTGCCCGACGGACAGATGGGTAACTCCGAGGTGGGGCACTTAAATATGGGTGCCGGCAGAATTATCTACCAAAACCTTACAAAAATTACAAAGTCCATTGAGGACGGAGACTTCTTTAAAAATCAGGCTCTGCTTGACGCAGTTGAAAACTGCAAAAAGAACGGCTCCTCTCTTCACCTTTACGGACTTCTTTCAACAGGCGGCGTACATAGCCACCTTACACATGTGTATGCACTTTTAAAGCTGGCTAAAGACAACGGGCTTGATAAGGTTTATCTTCATGCCTTCCTTGACGGACGTGACACACCGCCTACCTCAGGCGCAGGCTTCCTTAACGAGGTTGAGGCTAAAATGAAGGAAATCGGTGCAGGTAAGGTTGCCACTATCTCAGGTCGCTATTATGCAATGGACAGAGATAAAAACTGGGACAGAGTTGAAAAGGCTTATAACGCCATGGTTGCAGGCGAGGGCAGTAAGGCGGAAAGCGCAAGTGCTTGTATGGAGGCAAGTTATGCGGAGGGTGTAAACGATGAGTTTGTGGTACCTACCGTAATCACCGAAAACGGTGCGCCCGTAGGCACAATCAAGGCAAACGACTCAATTATTTTCTTTAACTTCCGTCCCGACAGAGCAAGGGAAATTACAAGAGCCTTTTGTGATGAACAGTTTGACGGCTTTAACCGTGTAAACGGTTTTATGCCTGTTAAATATGTATGCTTTACTGATTATGATGAAACCATCGGCAACAAGGAGGTTGCTTTCCGTGATGAAACCCCTGCCAACACCCTCGGCGAGTATATCTCAAAACAGGGGCTTAAGCAGCTGCGTATTGCGGAAACAGAGAAGTATGCACACGTTACCTTCTTCTTCAACGGCGGTGTTGAGGAGCCTAACCCCGGTGAGGAGCGTATTTTGGTGCCCTCTCCAAAGGAGGTTGCTACCTACGACCTTAAGCCTGAAATGAGCGCTCACGGTGTAACCGAAAAGCTTATTGACGCTATCACAAACAAAAAGGCTGATCTTATTATAATAAACTACGCAAACCCTGATATGGTAGGCCATACAGGCGTTATCCCTGCTGCGGTAAAGGCTATTGAAACCATCGACAGCTGTGTTGCACAGGTAGTTGACGCACTTATTAAGGTTGACGGTCAGATGTTTATCTGTGCAGACCACGGCAACAGCGACCAGCTTATTGACTATACAACAGGTAAGCCATTCACAGCACATACAACCAACCCCGTACCTTTTGTACTTGTAAACTGTCCTAAGGCAAAGGGACTTATGGAGGACGGCAAGCTGTGTGATATTGCTCCAACCCTGCTTGATATGATGGATATTCCTCAGCCTGCTGAAATGACAGGTCATTCACTGCTTATAAAATAACAGATCTTTTGCAAAAACAAAGTAAAGCCTTTCAGCGTGTCGAAAAAGTCGACACGCTGAGATATTTATTATTTTAACAATGGCAGGCTGATAAAATTATAAACCACTATGGTAAGAAAAATAGATAACGGACCTGCCCTGATAGAAAAATGGTTACGCAATAAGAACACAATAGAATTTCTTGGTATATGGGAAGAAATGTATAATGCGGACTTCAATACCGCCGCCTATGAAGAAATCATGCTGGAGGCAGGATTAAACCGTTTTATTATGTCTGTTAAGCAATGGGTATCCCGCACAAATTCAAAGGGAATTGTAGCAAAAGCGGGACGGTATGGAGGAACATACGCCTATAAAGATATTGCGTTTGAGTTTGCAAGCTGGGTATCTCCGCAGTTCAAATTATATCTTATCAAAGAATTTTAACGGTTAAAGAAAGAAGAACAGGCTTTACTTGGATGGAGTGCCAAAAGGGAATTGGCAAAAATCAATTATCGGATACATACCGACGCAATCAAAGTCAATCTCATTCCGCCGGAACTTACACCGCAACAGACTTCTATTATTTATGCGTCTGAGGCAGATGTTCTTAATGTGGCATTATTTGGTATGACCACCAAGCAGTGGCGGGATAAGAATCCTGATAAAAAAGGCAATATCAGGGATTATGCTAGTATAAATGAACTGATATGCCTGTCAAATATGGAAAATATCAATGCAGTGCTGATTGAGGATGGTTTTAGTCAAAAAGAACGCTTGATAAAACTTAATAAAATGCCATACATCAGATGTCCGTTTTGGAAGAACAGACTACAGAGGTCTTAAAATGATTTAATTCCCCCGAATTCGGGGGAATTAAATCATTTTAAGACTGTCTTCTGCATCAACCCACATCACAAGTTACCATCAAGCGCTAATCAAATCCATCGGGAATCCGATGGATTGCATATATCAAGCGGCTCGTCTATTGCCGGCGCATCCAAAGCACATTGAGAGCAGGGAGTAGTCCGCAATCCATCTGCTGCATTACAGTCAATTCATAGGATATATCCGTCAAAAGTGGTTACATCAATACTGTTGTGGTTCATATTGTATTCTGCATATATAAATCTCATATCTTATCCGTCCTTTCTTTGCCAACTGAAATTTTGGAGAAATTTAAGAAAGCATTTTAATCCGTTCTTTTCGCCTGATTTATATTGTGTTATAATTTGTTACAGGCTTTTCTTTCCCTTATTTTTGCCCTTATGAGAGTTCGTAACATAGGGGAAAAGGATATACCACAAGGGGGTTATCTTTTTGCCCTGACAAGCATAAGCTTTATAGTAAAAAACCAAAAATTTTCTTTGTTTAATTAATATCAATACTTGTAATTGTTCGTCAATTATTGTATTATATAAGTTAAGAAAGAGGGCATATAGTACAAAAAAGTGTAAAAACTTAAAACAAGTTAGTATAAAATACACAATTTTGTCACTGTTTCCTCAAAAATCTATAAAGGAGGCATTTTATGAATCTTCACAGCTTCAGGCGAGGTGTACATCCACCCCACTATAAGGCATATTCCCACTCACAGCCAATACAGATAATTATGCCGCCCCAAGGTGCAGAACTTGTATTTCCGCTCAGTCAACATATAGGCGCGCCTGCAACCGCACTGGTTAAAAAGGGCGACAAAGTTCTTATGGGACAGAAGATTGCAGAGGCAGGCGGCTTTGTAAGTTCACCTATCTTTGCTTCCGTATCAGGTACGGTTAAGGCTGTCGAGCCCCGTCTTACAATAAGCGGAGCAAAGGTAAGCTCCATTGTTATTGAAAACGATGGGCTTTATGAGGAAATTGATGGGCTTGGCAAGGATACGGACTACAAGAGCTTTTCAAGAGAAAAAATTATTGACAAGGTAAAAAACGCAGGTGTGGTAGGTCTTGGCGGTGCAGGCTTCCCTACGCACGTTAAGCTTAATCCTCCCCCTGACCAAAAAATCGATTCCATCATTGTTAATGCGGCAGAATGTGAGCCCTTCCTTACCACCGACCACAGGCTTCTGGTTGAGAAAACCTCCCGTATTATTACAGGCCTTGAGATTATTATGAGCCTGCATCCCGGCTCAAAGGGCTATATTGCCATTGAAAACAATAAGCCCGACGCTATTAAGGCAGTTACAAAGGCTGTCGAAGCAAAAAGCAATATTGAGGTTATCCTGCTTAAATGCAAGTACCCTCAGGGCTCTGAAAAGCACCTTATATATGCAGTTACAAACAGAGAGGTTCCATCAGGCGCTCTTCCTGCGGCTGTCGGCTGTATTGTTGACAATGTCAATACGGTGCTTGCAATCGAGCGTGCCGTTGTAAAGGACAGACCTCTTATGCACTGTGTTGTTACGGTTTCGGGCGATGCGATTAACAATCCCGGCAACTATCAGGTAAGGCTGGGCACTGACCTGGGCTGGCTGCTTGAACATATCGGCGGCTTTTATGAGGAACCTGCAAAGATTATTGCAGGCGGTCCTATGATGGGTACCGCACTGTTTGATACCCATATACCTTTTCAAAAGACTACCTCGGGTATTCTTGCTTTAAGTAAAAAAATGGCTGAAATACCGCCTGCAAGCGCCTGTATACGCTGCGGCAAATGTATTGACGCCTGTCCTATGGGTCTCCAGCCTGTTGAGCTTGTAGGCGATCTGACAAAGAGGGATTATGCCTCATTTATCAAACACAACGGCATTGACTGTATTGAGTGCGGCTCCTGCTCCTTTGCCTGTCCCGCAAAGCGCCATATAGCGCAAAATCTCAGAGTAGGCAAGAGAGAAGCAATCGCTTTCAGCAGAAAAAAGTAAGGAGGTTTACAAATGGACAACAATAACTTAAATCTTACGGTGTCCGCTACACCTCATATACGTGCAAGCGTAACCACACAGGGTATTATGCGCGATGTCATTATTGCTCTTTTACCTGCCTGTGTTATGGGCGTAGTGCTTTTCGGCTTACAGGCGGCACTGTTAATAGTAATATCCGTTGCCTCCAGTGTATTTTTTGAGGCAATTTACCAAAAGCTTGCTAAAAAACCGTCTACAATAGGCGATTTTTCGGCGGCTGTTACGGGTCTGCTGCTGGCTATGAACCTGCCTGCAACCTGCCCTTTCTGGATACCTATAGTAGGCTCCTTTGTGGCTGTTATTATCGCAAAGCAGCTTTTCGGCGGCATCGGCTTTAACTTTGTTAACCCTGCCCTTGCGGGCCGTGCCTTTCTTATGGCATCCTACCCAAACCAGATGATGAACTATCCCGAAACCACCTTCGGCATAAAGGGCATCATCACCAATATTGACGCTGTTTCCTCTGCTACACCTCTGCAACAGCTTAAACAGACAACAGAGGCGCTTATACCTACCTCACAGGACTATATCAACGCTCTTGTGGGCAACGTAGGCGGCGTACTGGGTGAAACCTGTGCAATCGCACTTATTTTAGGCGGTCTTTATCTGCTTGCACGCAGAGTTATCTCCTGGCATATCCCAATATTCTACATAGGTACGGTATTTGTGCTTACACTTTTATTTGACCTTATAGGCGGCAGCGGCTCCTTCAGAGTTGCGGGCTACGAGCTTTTATGCGGCGGTCTTATGCTGGGCGCCTTCTTTATGGCAACAGACTATACCACTACGCCCATGACGGACAAGGGCAAAATTATTTTTGCCGTGGGCTGCGGCATTTTAACGGCAATTATACGTCTTTACGGCGGTTATCCTGAGGGCGTATCCTACTCAATACTTATTATGAACCTTGTTGTACCTCTTATTGACAGGTTCTGCAGGCAGAGGAAGTTTGGCTACGTTAAGCCTGTTAAAAAGAAAGAGGAGGTGAAGTAAAATGCGTAATTTGGTAAAACCCGCTTTAGTGCTTTTTATAATTGCGGCAGTTGCATCAGCCTGTCTTGGCTTTGTAAGCGCAATAACCGCAGAGCCCATTGCAAAGGCGGAGGCTGATGCAAAGGCGGAAAATATGGCTAATGTACTTGAATGTGACGAATGGGGCGACGCCATTATCGTAGAGGACAGCATAATCACAGACTATTCCCAGGGTATAAAGGGTGGCGAAACCGTCGGCTACGCATTTTCCGTAACCACCAAGGGCTATGGCTCAGGACTTAAGCTTATGATAGGCGTTGATACTGAGGGTACCGTAACAGGTCTTTCAGTTGTGGACTGCTCAAACGAAACACCGGGACTTGGCGCAAATGCTTCAAAGCCCGACTTTTATGAGCAGTTTGCAGGTAAATCAGGTCAGCTTACCGTTGTTAAGGGCGGTAATGCAGGCGAGGGTGAAATCGACGCTCTCACAGGCGCAACAATTACCTCTAAGGCTGTTACAAATGCCGTAAACGAGGTTACTGCCTACTTTAACGACAATCTGAAGGGAGGGGCTAATTAATGAATCCACTTAAAATCATTAAAAACGGTATTATTGACGAAAACCCTACCTTTATTCAGGTAGTTGGTATGTGTCCTACCCTTGCCGTTACAACAAGTATGATTAACGGTATCGGTATGGGGCTTTCCACTATGGCAGTGCTTATCTGCTCAAACCTTGTTATCTCGCTTATACGTAAGCTTGTACCCGATCAGGTGCGTATCCCCTGCTTTGTAGTGGTTATAGCAAGCTTTGTTACAATTATACAAATGCTGCTGCAGGCATTCCTGCCATCGCTTAACGCATCTCTGGGTGTGTTTATTCCTCTGATAGTTGTTAACTGTATTATTCTTGCCCGTGCAGAGGCCTTTGCCTGCAAGAATAATCCCATTGCATCTGTCTTTGACGGTATAGGTATGGGCCTTGGCTTTACAATGGCGCTTACCCTTATCGGTGCCGTACGTGAAATACTTGGCTCCGGCGCTCTTTTAGGCATTACTATCCTGCCTGAGGCATTTCCAAGGACTATACTTATGATACTGCCACCGGGTGCATTTTTCACCCTTGCTTTCCTTATTGCAGGCTTTAACGCTTTGCGCAATAAGGCAAAGAAGAACGCTTAAGGAGGTAGTACTATGAGTTTATTTACTATATTTTTAGCTGCAATTTTTGTCAATAACTTTATCTTCTCAAAGTTTATGGGCATCTGTCCTTTTCTGGGCGTATCCAAAAAGCTTGATACTGCCGTTGGTATGGGTGTTGCGGTTATCTTCGTTATGACACTTGCCTCTGCGGCTACATGGGTTGTGTACAATCTTGTGCTTGTACCTCTTAACCTTAACTATCTTTACAATATTGCATTTATACTGATTATTGCTTCACTTGTGCAGTTTGTTGAGATGTTTATCAAAAAGTCCTCACCTTCTCTTTATCAGGCGCTGGGTGTGTATCTTCCGCTGATTACCACTAACTGTGCCGTACTGGGTGTGGCTGTTCTTAATATGAATAATGAGTATAATTTTATTCAGTCACTTGTAAACGGCGTTGGCGCCGCCTTCGGCTTTGCTATGGCTATTATCCTTTTTGCAGGTATCAGAGAAAGACTTGCCGACGCACCTGTGCCAAAGGCTCTTACGGGCTTCCCTATAGCTATGATAAGTGCAGGTCTTATGTCAATAGCATTCCTGGGATTTTCAGGTATGCTGTAATAAGGAGGGTAAGAAATGGACATTATGAGTATACTTCTGCCTGTAATCGTACTGGGTGTTATGGCTGTTATTTTCGGTCTTATACTTGGCTTTGCAGGTATCAAATTTAAGGTGGAGCAGGACGAGAGAGTCGGCCTTGTGCGCGAGTGTCTGCCCGGCGCTAACTGCGGCGGCTGCGGCTTTGCAGGCTGTGATGCTCTTGCTGCTGCCATTGTTGAGGGCACTGCTCCCGTAAACGGCTGTCCCGTAGGCGGCGCTGCCGTTGCCGCTAAGGTTGGCGAGGTTATGGGCGTTTCCGCTGAAGCAGGCGTTAAGAAAACTGCCTTTGTTAAATGTAA
>CALIRN010000301.1 GCA_938042265.1 uncultured Eubacteriaceae bacterium | reverse complement strand
ATTATAAAGGTCGGCAAGGGTTTGTCCGTCCTTAAGGGAAACGCCCCTTTCATTCAAATCACCCAAACGCCTTTCAAGCTCCTCCAGCGGCAGGTTAAGAAATATAACCCTGCCTGTTTTCTTATAATGCTCCATGGCGTCTTTGCCGTAAACCACACTTCCGCCTGGAGCAATAACGGCCTTTTGGGGAGATATTGCCATATTTATGCGATTTTCCAGCTCATTAAAGCCCTCAGACCCTATCTCCTCAATTATTTCGTGGAGCAGTCTGCCCGTTCGCTCCTGTATTACCAAATCTCCGTCAATAAAGGTACAGCCAAGCATTTTTGCCAACACTACGCCTACGGTGCTTTTACCTGCTCCCGGCATACCGATTAAAATTACGTTTTTCATTACATCAGCTCCTCAGGATTAAGGCATTTAAGCTGTTCGGGTACAAAAATGCCGTTTTTTCTTATCAACACATCGTCAAACCAGATTTCACCACCGCCGTATTCCTCGGTCTGTATAAGCACCAAATCCCAGTGGACTGCACTTCGGTTGCCATTATCCGCATCATCGTAGGCATTACCTGGAGTAAAGTGAATGGAGCCCCTTATCTTTTCATCAAAAAGGATATTCTTCATAGCCCTTGTAATGTAGGGATTTACACCTATTGCAAATTCGCCCACGTAACGCGCTCCCTCATCGGTATCAAAAATACTGTTTATTCTTTCGGTATCATTGCCCTCTGCCTTTATTATTTTGCCGTCCTTAAATTCAAGACGCACGTTTTCAAAGGAGGAGCCCTGATATTCAGTAGGCGTATTATAGCTGATTACACCGTTTACACTGTCCTTTACGGGAGCCGTGTAAACCTCTCCGTCAGGGACATTCATTTCACCTGCGCACTTTACGGCAGGTATGCCCTTAATTGAAAAGCTTAAGTCCGTACCCCTGCCCGCAATGCGTACCCTGTCGGTTTTATTCATAAGGTCAACAAGCTTATCCATTGCCCTGCTCATTTTTGAGTAGTCAAGGCAGCATACCCTGAAATAAAAATCCTCAAATGCCTCAAGGCTTGTGCCTGCCGCCTGCGCCATTGACGGATTGGGATATCTTAACACAACCCACTTCTTTTTAAGGCGTATATCATTGTGAACGTGCTTTGAATAAACACTGCCATATAAGCTCATTTTATCCCCCGGGACGTCGGCAAGCTCAGATGTATTGTCATTGCAGCCTATACCTATATAGGCATCCATCATATCCATTTTTCTGCCGTCTATCTCAGCAAGAGGCTCATACTGCTCCTTACTTGCGCCCATTAAAAGCTCACGCTGTATTACATTGCTGTTAATATCCACATATGGATATGCACCTGCCCTGTATGCCTCCTTAATTAGGGCACGCACAAGAGGTACGGCGGCAAAGCCGTTGCTTGCAATCAAAACTCTTTCACCCTTTTTTAGGGAGCAACTGTAGTTTATCAGATTGTGTGCCAGCTTAACAAATCTTTCGTCCATATTATCACCTCATATATATTCTTAATAAATTATTGTACCATCTCGCCTACCGGCTCGTTGGGGTTTGTCGTCAAATGCCCGCTCGTGTAGTCACGGCGTATATTTTCCTCGTTATTGTACCACATTTAGAAAAAAATATAAAGAAAATTAATCCTCTGTGATTATTTTATGTTTGACATTTTTTAGGCGATATAATATCATATACGTACAACTATTCATAATATGTTTACAATTCATTTAACTTTGTAACAAGGAGGATTAATAATGAAAAAATTTATACCCTTACTTGCTGCTTTAGCCATACTTACGATAACAGGCTGCGGTACAAAGGACAGCGCAGATACGGCAGCTTCCACTATCTCTGCCTCAGAGCAGACAACCGCTGTTCAGGCTGAAGCTGCCGCCTCAACTCAGGTACAGACCAATGCCGTAGGCAACAGCACATCAAATTATACCAATAACGGTTCATCCGCCATATTCGGCAAGGACATATATTATATAGGCAAGGATGACGGAAAACGTGGGATTTACAAAATAAACAACGATACGGGCGTTGTTGAGCTGCTTGCGGAAACCTCCGGGCAGGATTTGTCAACCATTGACGGAACGGTTTACTACCTTAACGAGGGCAGCATTTATAAGGTTGCGTCAAAAACCGCTCCCGAACCTGTAAAGGAGGACGGCGGCATTATTGATATGTGCGCCAACAGTAACTGGATTTACTACATAAAAAAGGACGATAAGGGGCTTGGCAAGGTATTTAAGGTTATGTACTCAGGCTCGGGAGAAACAATGGTTACTCCCAAATCCAGCCCTACCGATGATATTCAAACCCTTACCTACGCAAACGACAGGCTTTACTTCAGCGATGCCGCAGGAGTAGGCTATATGTACCTTGACGGCAGCAATAAAACCTATATGATTACGGGCTATCAGGTAAGCGACTATGGTGTTTACGGTGATTATCTCTACTTTGTTTATCAGGGACAGATTTTCCGTATTAAGCAGGGCGGCTCCAGCGAGGCTGTACAGTGTGATGCAGCCAATGTGCAAAAGATAAATATTGCAGGTGACGTTATGTACATTATTTCCGACTCAGGCATCGGTACAATGAATACAAACGGCGGCAGTGTAACCCCTATCAGCCCTGAAAAACCAACCTCCGTAAGCATAAGCGGAAATTATATTTTTGGTACAAAGGGTATGTTTTTTTACCGTATTAAGACAGATGGCAGCGATGCCGTATCCTTTAAATAATAAAATCATAAAAACTTAACACATATCCGTAAAAAGTCCGCCTTCATCTTGAAAGCGGACTTTTTTATTTGTTTTGCAAAAACCGGCCCCTAAAAAAATCAATACAGCCCTGACAAGGTTTGTTTATACGGGCTTTATTACAAAATCCTCTGCTTCTGATATTCTCCCGTCATACCAAACTCCACCCACTCGCAGATATTAACGGCATGGTCGCCTATACGCTCAAAATACTTGCTTATCATCAGAAAATCCACGCCAAGGTCCATATTATCCCTGCCCTCCTTAAGGATTTCCACAACCTCGCTTTTTGTCCTGTCAAACAGACTGTCCATTACATCATCCTCCTCCGTAACGTATCTAACAAGCTGCAAATTCTGCTCAACAAACGCCTTTACTGCATTGTGTACCATTTCGACTGCCACATCCGCCATTGCAGGGATATGCTCCACCATCTCAAAAATATGCTCGCCCTCCATGGTCCGTACAATCTCCGCAATATCAGCGGCATGGTCACCTATACGCTCTATATCAGTTACCATTTTAAGCGCCGTTGATACGCTGCGCAAATCCCTTGCAACAGGCTGCTGCCTTAAGATAAGGGACAGACATTTTGCCTCTATCTGCTTTTCTGCCTCGTTAATATCCCTATCACCCTCAATGATGGCCTTCGCAAGCCTTCCGTCCTGATTTTTAAAGGCTGTAATAGCGTTTTCAATGGCGTGCTCCACCATTGCGCTCATTTTAATCATTTCAACATTAAGCAGCTCCAAATCACTTTCAAAGCTGCGTCTTGCACTTGTGCTCATATTATGACCTCCGTTATCAGCCGAAACGGCCTGTAATATAGTCCTCGGTACGCTTATCCTGCGGATGTGCAAACAGGTCGTCGGTTCTGCCGAATTCAACCATTTCACCCAAAAGGAAAAATGCGGTATTATCGGATATACGTGTTGCCTGCTGCATATTGTGTGTAACAATGGCAACGGTATAATCCTTTTTCAGCTCTGCCATAAGCTCCTCAATTTTAAGGGTTGAGATAGGGTCAAGGGCAGAGGTAGGCTCATCCATAAGCAATACCTCAGGCTTGACCGCCAGAGCCCTTGCTATACAGAGCCTCTGCTGCTGACCGCCCGAAAGGGCAAGCGCCGATTTCTTAAGCTTATCTTTTACCTCATCAAAGATTGCCGCACCCCTCAGGCTGCTCTCCACAATTTCATCAAGCTTTTCCCTGTTTTTAATACCGTGGATACGGGGACCGTAGGCAATATTTTCGTATATACTCATTGGAAATGGATTAGGCTGCTGAAATACCATACCCACCTTTTTTCTTAAAAGGGTAGTATCCACACCCTTGCCGTAAATATCCTCACCGTCAAGGGTAATTTTCCCTTCAATTTTTGCCCCGTCAACAAGGTCGTTCATACGGTTAAGGGTTTTTAAAAAGGTTGACTTGCCGCAGCCTGAAGGCCCGATAAAGGCGGTTATTTCCCTTTCGGGTATTTCCATATTTACATCCTTAAGGGCATGATTGCTGCCGTAATAAAGGTTAAGATGTTTTATACTCATTTTTGTGCTCATAAATTTATCTCCCGTTTTTTCAAGGGACTTTATGCCCCGTAAGTATTATTTAGCTACCTTTCCTGCCGCAAACTTTGCCAGTGCATTAATGCACAGCACCACAATAAGCAGCACCAGGGCTATACCAAAGGCATTTGTATAATCAGCCCTGGACATACTTAAGTAAAGCTGTATTGTAAGGGTTCCCCCTGATGTGAATATATGCGAAAAAAGGGATTTTGGCAGTAAATACGCACTGCCGGCAGTAAAGAGCAGGGCAGCGGACTCACCTACAATACGGCCTATGCTTAAAATCACACCCGTAATAATACCCGGCATTGCCGAGGGCAAAATAATAGTCCTTATCATATACCACTTTGTTGCACCGATGCCGAGAGCACCGCTTCTGTAGCTTAAGGGTACGGATTTAAGCGCCTCCTGAGTGGTACGTATAATAATCGGCAGTACCATAATTGTCAGTGTAAGGGAGCCGCATAGTATGGAAAAGCCCAGCTTTAAAGCAATGCCAAAAAACACCATACCAAACAGGCCGTAAATAATTGAGGGGATTCCCGCAAGGGTCTCCGTAGTAAACTCAATAATTTTTACAATCCTTCCCCGCTTAGCATACTCTGTCAGGTAAACTGCCGAGCCGATACCAACAGGTGTGGCAATAAGCAGAGTAATAGCGATAATGTAAAGGGTATTTACAATATTGCCTATAATACCGAAGGTATCCTCCAATGTTGATTGCACCGTGGTTAAAAACTGCCAGCTTACGGCACCCGTACCTCTTACCGCAACATAGGTGATAATACCTATAAGAATTGCCACCGAAACAAAGGCGGATAAGAGCACTAGCACAAGCAGCGCAATATCCGAAATACGTATCCTTTTTGCATAAATGCTGTTATCCATCGCTCTCACCGCCCTCCAGAATTTTATTTATAATTATGTTAATTGCCATAATAAATACAAACAGCACAAGCCCTATAGTGAAAAGTGCCTGTCTGTGCAGACCTGAGGAATAGCTCATTTCGGAAACAATACCTGTTGTTAAAAATCTTACCGAGTTAAAGGGCAAAGGGGCATTAACCGCATTGCCTGCCACCAGAAGTATAGCCATTGCCTCACCTATGGCACGTCCCACGCCAAGCACAATGGCGGTAATTATACCTGATTTTGCCGCAGGCAGTGTTACTCTGAATATTGTCTGTACGGGGGTTGCTCCCAATGCAAGGGACGCCTGACGTACGGAAACGGGCACAGCCCTTAACGAGGTAATGGACATATTGATAACTGTAGGCAAAATCATAACCGCAAGCA
>CALIRN010000300.1 GCA_938042265.1 uncultured Eubacteriaceae bacterium | reverse complement strand
CATGGAGGCAGTACTTGCCAGAGGTGACAGAAGAACCTCTGCACTGATTTTCAGAGCTTGGGAGCTTGGTGCAAAGTTTGACAGCTGGAACGAACAGTTTAAATACGACGCATGGATGCAGGCATTTGAGGATACGGGACTTAACAGGGAGTTTTATGCTAATCGTCAGCGCAGCTATGACGAGGTTCTGCCATGGGATCATATTTCCGTAGGCGTAAGCAAGAAGTTCCTTATTAAAGAGGCTGAAAGAGCTGAACAGGAAATTGTAACGCCTAATTGCCGTGCCAAATGTCAGGGTTGCGGCGCGGCCTCTTTCGGAGGAGGTGTCTGCTTTGAATAAGTACAGATTGAAGTTTCAGAAAAAGGACAAGATGATTTATATCGGACATCTTGATTTAATGACGTTTTTCCAGCGTGCAATAAAAAGAGCTAAGCTGCCAATAGCCTATTCCAACGGTTTTAATCCCCATCAGCAGATGAGTTTTGCCTGTCCTCTTTCTTTAGGACACTATGGTTACGGTGAATATGTTGATATTGAGCTTAAGGAGCCCGTAGCTGAAAATGAAATTATGGACAGACTTAATTTCGTAATGAACAGGGGCATGGTAATAACAGGCGTGCGTAAATTAAACGAAGGTGAAAAGGCGGGGGCGGCTATTGTAACCGCTGCCAATTACAGAGTAACCATGGGTGTTAAATTTGAAAATATTGAGGCTGTGGTTAATGAGCTCATGTCCTCCGATACAATGGAAATTGAGCGTACAAGTAAGCGTAAGACAAAGGTTGTTAATATACGTCCTGATATCTTCCGTTTAAGCAGTGATAACAGAGGCAACAAAACTGTTCTTAATATGCGTATTGCTACAGGCAGTGCAAATAACCTTAAGGCAGAGCTTGTATGCGAATATATCCATAGGTATTACAATATTGAATTTGAGCCTTGTTTGCTTATTGTTGAAAGACTGGAGCTTTTAACGGGTGATGAAATTTGGGGTTATAAAGGTCTGTAGGGTGAAGCCATGAATAAAATTTATATTGACGGCTTGTCAGGCGGAATTCGTACCGCGCTTAAGGAAAATGGCGAGCTTACCGAAATAATTTATGAGAGTGATAACAGCTTTAATATAGGCAATATATATGTGGGCAGAGTCACAAAGATACTGAGAGGTCAGTTTATTTTTATCGATATAGGCGATGAAAAAAATGCCTTCCTGCAGCCTGATGTTAATAAGGAGCCATATATATATGACAGCAATGGTAAAATCCGCCTTAAAGAGGGTGACAGTATTGCTGTACAGCTTCTTAAATCGGCTGTAGATGAAAAGGGTGCCGTAGTTACCACAAGGCTTAATATAACAGGTAAATACTGCGTTGTCATTGCAAATGACAGGGGTATAGGCATATCAAAAAAAATCGTCGGTCAGGAAAGACGTGAGGAGCTTAAGGCACTTGCACAGGAGCTTGTACCTGATAATTATGCCGTAATTATGCGTACTGACTGTGAAGCGGTGAATACGGATACAATACGCAGTGAGCTTACCGAGCTTGTAAGTAATGCAGAGGATATTATGTCAAAAGCGGCTTTTATTAAACCACCCTGTCTTATTTATGAGGAGCTTAGCGAAACCGCACGTATAGTACGCGACCTTGCCATGGGTAAAGAGGCGGAGGTTATTACCAACTGCTCCGATATTGCTGAAATTCTGAAGACTGAAATCGGACATAATAACGTTGTCTTATATGATGAGCCTGTACCCCTGTTTTGCAATTTTTCAATTGAAAGCGGAATAGAAAAGGCTCTGCACAAAAAAATATGGCTGAAAAGCGGCGGTTATCTTGTTATTGACCATACAGAGGCAATGAATGTTATTGATGTAAACAGCGGTAAGCATACAGGTAAAAACCTTAAGGACTTTGCCTTTAAAGTCAATCTTGAGGCAGCAGAAGAGGCTGCAAGGCAGATAAGACTGAGAAATCTTACGGGTATGATAATAATTGACTTTATTGATATGCATAACGCTGAGGATATAAAAAAGGTATCAGACCGCCTTAAGGCGTGTATTGACAAGGACAGAATAAAAACAACCCTTGTGGGTATGACTACCCTTGGACTTATGCAGCTTACCAGAAAAAAGACCAGACTGCCTCTTCATAAGGTACTTATGCGTGATTGTCCTGTATGCGCGGGTACAGGAATGACAGAAAATGAGTTTTATATTGCTGATAAGGTTATAAATGAGCTTATAGCGACCTTTTCACAAACAATATATAAAACTGTTACGGTAAAGGGAGGGAAACCTTTAATTGCCGTACTTAAAAAAAATACACAGCTGCTTAAGCTTATTGAGGAACGTTTTAACTCAAAAATACTCTTAGAGGAAATCATAACCGGAAAGCTTTATTATTATGAGCTCGAAAAAATTACAAAATAATTTTTTGGCTATAAATTTATTATAAAATAAGATTTACGTGCTGTTTTCATTTTATGGTTGCTTTTTTCAGTAAAAAGTGAGATAATTACCTATATTGATAATATGTCTTTGTGTTATTGCATAATTAATTGAGAGAAGACGGTGGGAATCCGTCGCAACAGCCATTACTGTATTTAGATTTATTTCTATAAGTCAGGTCGCTCATCATATTATCGGTCAACACTTTTGGGTAAGGAAAAGTGGCAGCCATTTATAATTATTTATAATTTATCGGTTTTTATTATCGGTATTTATTTTAATGTTTAAATGATGTATGCTGCTTTTCACTTTTAAAGGTGAAAAGCATTTTTTTTGGAGGAAAATATGGCTACGGGTAAATTATTTGGTGTAGGAGTAGGCCCAGGTGACAGGGAGCTTATAACCCTTAAGGCTTTGAGGATATTAAAGGAAGCGGATATTATTGCCGTACCTCTTATGAAAAGCGGTGAAAGAACGGCATTTAACATAATAGAGGAATATGTAGCAGATAAGGAAATAATGGATTTATATATGCCTATGAGCAAGAATTTTGAGGAGCTTCAAAAAAATTATGAGGCAACGGCCGATAAAATTCAGCAGCAGCTTATACTGGGCAGAAACGTTGCATTTATTACTCTGGGTGATCCTACGGTTTATTCAACCTATATGCAGGTAAACACTTTAATTAATGCAAGAGGCTATGAAACGGAGCTTATACCCGGGATAACCTCCTTCTGTGCAGCGGCAGCTAGGCTTAATATGTCCCTTTGTGAGAGGGACGAGCCTTTAATTGTGTTGCCTGCCTCCTATAAAGAGGTGAGAGAGGGCTTAAGGCTTAAGGGTACAAAGGTATTGATGAAGGCAAGCAGGGCAATTATTGAGGTCAGGGATATTATTAAAGAGGAAAATCTTATGGACAAGGCTTCAATGGTGGAGTGCTGCGGTATGAAAAATGAAAGAATATATAAAAACCTTGATGAGCTTAAGGAAAAAAGCAGCTATTTTTCAATAATCATTGTTAAGGACGGAAGCTGAGGTGCAGAGTATGATAAATTTTGTAGGGGCAGGTCCGGGTGCGGAGGATTTAATAACTGTAAGAGGTAAAAAGCTACTGGAGGAGGCAGATGTAATAATATATGCAGGCTCACTGGTAAATCCTAGGCTTTTGGAATATGCAAAGTCTGAATGTGAGATTTATGATAGTGCCTCCATGACTTTGGAACAGGTTATTGAGGTAATGCTTGCCGCCGAAAAGAGCAATAAAAAAACCGTAAGACTTCACACGGGAGATCCGTCAATTTACGGTGCAATAAGAGAACAGATGGATATGCTGGATAAACATAATATCGGTTATCAGGTCTGTCCGGGAGTAAGCTCCATGTTTGGTGCTGCTGCAGCTTTAAAGGCGGAATACACCCTGCCCAATGTAAGTCAGAGTGTTATTGTAACAAGAATGGCAGGCAGAACTCCCGTACCCGAAAGAGAGGAAATTTCTTTGCTTGCGGCACATAATGCCACAATGGTTATATTCCTTTCGGCAGGTATGCTTAAGGAACTTAGTGAAAGACTGATAAGGGGCGGTTATAGTGCCGATACTCCCGCAGCTGTTGTCTATAAGGCTACATGGGAGGATGAAAAGATTGTAAGGACTACTGTAGGCAGACTTGCCGAAAGTGCCGAGAAAAACGGCATTATCAAAACTGCATTGATTACTGTTGGAGGCTTTCTAGGCAGGGAGTATGACAGGTCAAAGCTGTATGATCCACACTTTACTCACGAATACAGAAGGGGTGCAGATAATTGATTATATATACTGTCTCCTTTACGGAAAATGGAGATAAACTGAACCGAAAGCTTATAGCCCAATTAAAGGAGGATAATGCAAAATCGTTCTTTAAAGCTGATATACATAACAGACTTAAAGAGTTTACGGAAGCTGCATTTGCCGGGGGCGATGCAATAATCTTTATAGGTGCTACAGGCATAGCGGTAAGAGCAATAGCTCCATATATAAAAAGTAAGGCTGATGACCCTGCCGTTGTTGTATGTGATGAGCAGGGAAAATTTGTTATACCAATACTTTCAGGGCATATAGGAGGT
>CALIRN010000299.1 GCA_938042265.1 uncultured Eubacteriaceae bacterium | reverse complement strand
AAAGGGCTATTTACTGCCATAAAATGAAAAAGGCTGATGTACTTTAAGCCGGTGCAGCAGCCTTTTTTATAATGAGACCATTTCAAGTTTTATGTAAACGCTAAAAATTGATATATTTAATAACAAGGATAGGACAAGGCAAAATGTTCTATCCTTGTTTATAGTATATAGCTAAATTTTATATTGCTCCTTTATAATAATTAATTTTTATTAAGTTTTTCCAGCGCAACCTCTGCGGCGTGCTGTTCAGCCTCCTTTTTGCTTTTGCCTCTGCCTTGTCCGAGCACCTTTCCGCAATGTCTTACTTCAACCTTAAATATCTTATTGTGTGCAGGTCCGCTTTCTCCGATTACAATATATTCAATAGGTGCCTGACTTGTCCTTTGCAAAATTTCCTGAAGACTTGTTTTATTATCAAGTACGTGCTGTGATGCCTTTATGCTTTCTATTTCACTTTTAAGCTGACCTAAAATAAACTCTGAGGCAGACTCAACACCACCGTCAAGGTAAATAGCGCCGATAATGGACTCAAAGGCGTCCTCCAAAATGGAAATTCTTTCACGTCCGCCAGTAAGCTCCTCGCCCTTGCCGAGTCTTAAATATTGAGGTACGCCTAAAGCCTTTGCTTTTTTTGCAAGCATCTGCTCACATACAACGCTTGCTCTCAGCTTTGTAAGCTTGCCCTCGCTAAGCTCGGGAAAGGTTTTATATAAGTAGCTGCCTATTACAAAACCCAGTACCGCATCACCCAAAAATTCAAGCCTTTCATTGCAAACAACATCCTTGGTTTTGGTTTCGTTGGCATAGGATGAATGAGTAAGTGCTGTCAGTAAAATACTTTCGTCCTTAAATCTGTAATTTAAGACATTTTCCATCATAGGTAATGACCTCCCTTAATACGGGAATATACTGGCTTAAGCACTCTAATATATTTTTAAAACACTTAAGCCAATACATTCCATATAGTCAAAGATATTCGTACTACGCTTGCGCTGCGTACTTCAGAATTTTTGCCTGCAGGATTTCTTACAGGCGAAAGGTGCCAATGCACCGTTATATTCATTTGCAGTATGCATTCCCGCTGAATATAAGAATAAGCCTCTACGCCTAAAGAGTTGGAGGATTATTCAATTATGTTAAAAAAGCTGCGGCAACCTTATGCCGCAGCCCTGCGTTTACAAAAATTAAAAGTAGTAAGAATAAATTATTTTGCAGCGTTTTTGATGTACTCTACAGCATCGCCGACAGTTTTAATCTTCTCAGCATCATCGTTTGCAAACTCAATGTCAAAAGCGTCCTCAAGTTCGGAGATGATCTGGAAAATATCAAGAGAATCTGCACCGATATCATCAGTAAATGATGATTCCATAGTAATGTCATCCTCAGAAATGCCCATCTGATCTGCAATAATTTCTTTAACCTTATCAAATTCCATTATATAAGCCTCCTTTAATGAAAATGTATTATAATCATTATTACTATACTAAATAATAATATGTTTGTCAATAACTTTAAGCCTTATTAATCGGGCTTTTTTATTAAAGCTTTTGTGAAATTTTATTTACAATATCCTTGTCGATAAAGCTGACACACTGATTAATTGCGCCTTTTATGGCTCTTGCATCACTGTTGCCGTGGGCCTTTACCACAAGTGCCTTTAACCCGAGGAAGGGAGCACCGCCTACATCTGCATAGTCAAAATATTCTTTTATTCGCTTAAAGGCTTTTATAGACATAACTGCCCCCAGCTTTGACAGTATGTCAGCCATAAGCTCCTTTTTTATGATTTTTAATATGGTCTTGCCAAAGCCCTCCATAAGCTTTAAAACAACGTTGCCGACAAAGGCATCCGCAACCATAACGTCAACATCGCCGTTAGGTATATCTCTTGCTTCAAGGTTGCCTGTGAAATTAATACCGTCGGTCTCCCCTAAAAGACCGTAGGTTTCCTTAACAAGGGCATTGCCCTTCTCACTTTCAACACCTATATTTATAAGCCCTACCCTGGGATTTTTTATGTCAAAGATATTTTCAACATATACGCTGCCCATTTTGGCAAACTGTACCAGATAGTTGGGCTTTGCATCAACATTGGCACCGGCGTCAATAAGCAGTGACATACCCTTTTCGGTAGGTATCATTGTACCGAGAGCAGGGCGCTCCACACCTGGTATTCTGCCGATAATAACGGTTGCACCCGTCAGCAGTGCACCTGTATTGCCTGCCGAAACAAAGGCTGATGCCTCTCCCTTTTTTACCATATTCATACCTACTACCATAGAGGAATCCTTCTTTTTTCTAATAGCTGCAGTAGGCACCTCACAGGTTTCAATAACCTCGGTTGCATTTACCACTGTAATTTTGCTTTTATCATAGCTGTATTTGTCCAGCTCGGCATTTATATCATCTTCACGTCCCACAAGGGCTATTTTATAATTAATTTCCTTAGATGCCTCAACGGCTCCCTTAACTGTTTCCAAGGGGGCATTGTCGCCGCCCATGGCATCAACGGCAATAACAATATCAGCCATAATTCAACCTCCCAGTTGTGTATTTGACTAAATTATATCACAGCTTTTATGCAAAATCAACCGCTGTAAGTCATTGACACCGCCTTTGATTTGTATTACAATAAGCTTATTAATAAATTGGAGGTGCAGTAAATGTACGACATTAAAGACTTACAAAACGTTGACCCTGAAATAGCGGAGGCCATACTTGCCGAGCTTGGACGTCAGCGCAGCAATATTGAGCTTATTGCTTCCGAAAACTTTGTTTCAAAGGCGGTTATGGCGGCTATGGGCTCACCCATGACAAACAAGTATGCGGAGGGATATCCCGGCAAGCGCTATTATGGCGGCTGTGAAAAGGTTGATATTGCGGAAAATCTTGCAATTGAGCGTGCCAAGGAGCTTTTTGGTGCAGAGCATGCAAATGTACAGCCTCACTCAGGTGCACAGGCTAATATGGCAGTATTTTTTGCGG
>CALIRN010000298.1 GCA_938042265.1 uncultured Eubacteriaceae bacterium | reverse complement strand
CGGAATATACTTTGTGAGAAAAATAAACCATCATCGTAAAATATTCAACCGTTTACGAGGGTGGTTCTTTTTTGCCATAAAAATTCCAACTTTTCCGAGAGGTATCTTCATGGTTTTTTGCTTTTTTTCACGATAAAATAGGATCATCAAAGAAATAGTTCTTTGAACAACAAAAAATTGGGAGGTTATACAATGAAAAAGTTTATTTGTATCTGTTTGACAGCGGGCTTGATGTTATCTGCAGCAAGCTGTGTATTTGCGGCAGACGGTATTATATCAGTAGAGCTTGACAGTGAAAAAATCTTTTTTCAGGGTCAGGAGCCTGTTATTGTAAATGGCAGAACTCTTATACCTTTAAGAGGTGTATTTGAAAAAATGGGCTTCACCGTAAGCTGGGAGGGTAATACAAAGACTGCTGTCCTTAAGTCAGATTCAACTACGGTAAGTGTTACCGCAAACAGCAGTACATTTAGTGTAAACGGTGAAAGCAAGCCTCTTGATGTGCCTGCGCAGATAATGAATGACTCAATGATGTTGCCCTTAAGAGCTGTGGGTGAGGCGGCAGGTGCTAATGTGACATGGAACGGCAGCACCAAAACCGTTGAGATTGATACAAAAGCAGCCAATGTAAGTGATATTATAAAAGCAAGTGATTATCTTGTAAATTACTCAAAGGCGGTTGCTCCCATCAGTGATGTATCTCAGCTCTGTACAGAGATTAAAGACCTTGACGGTGAAATTACGGTCACTGAGCTGCAAAGCTACAGAGTAAAGTTGTACAATGCGGGACAGATATTGGCATCAGTAAAGGCGGCTGTTGAAGGACTTGAGGTACCTGACGGTATGACAGAGCTTCAGGCTGTCAGGCTTGAGGCAATAGATAAATTAAGTGAAACAATAAATGTTCTTATTGATTACTGTGACGGTAAGATCAATGAGCAGGACGTAACCGAAAAGGTAAATGCCATTGCCATTGAGGTTGATGAAATAAATAAAAGAAATGCTCGAATTTTAGAGACTCTTGAAGTTGAATAAATAATATAAAAAGGAGCTGCACACTATATTGATAATGGTCCAATGGAGGGATTTTGGGGAATTTTGAATCGAGAACGTTACTATGGGAAACGATTTACGGATAAAGCAACACTCGTAAAAATGATTGAGGATTATATAGATTACTATAACAACAAACGTTTGCAAAGAAATCTTGGGGTTTTAACTCCTATGGAAAAATATACTTACAGGCTGCATAAAAACTGCCAGTAGTTTTCACTCTACTGGCAGGAAAAATTTATATTTTTTCATTTGTCTACTTGACGGGGTGCAGTTCATATTTTAGTGTGACAGCCCCTTTTTGTCAGTCCATATTATATGTAGTTGTAATAGAAGGCTTTATGTCATTTTCCTCAATCAGGCTGACAAGATACAGGAAATCCTTAGGGGTGGTAAGGGCATCACCAAAGTCACCGTCATCAGTACCTATGCCTATAAGATATGATGAATGGCTGTCACCTGTTGTTTCGCAAACGTAGTATACATCATTGCCATAATTTTCAAGGGTATAAATTCTAAATCCCTCTGCCTTGTTGTAAAGGATAGCTACAAAAACTGTATTATCAGGGTCATAATCATCTGCTATGGCAATGGCAGCCGCTTTATTATTCTTATCAATATCAATTATATTTAAGGATATATTGTCATCAAAATGCAGTCCTGCCGTGTCCATAAGAGCAGCAGTATCCTTTGCGTGCTCGGATAGTAGCTCTGACAACTCTTCATCACTTAAAGAATCCAAATATTCTTCATCATAGTTATTATCATAACTGTAGTTGGCAGTGGTAATAAAGCTTTCAAGCCAAATAAATTCCATCAGGTTATAAAAGTCCTCTTTATTTGACATTTCTTCAAGGCAAAACTCCTCATTTCGTATTAATGTAAATGGCAGTGCAGTCTGTACAAAGTTAAATTTTGTTGCTACGTGCAAATCATAAACATCGGCATTGTTTTTTATGCTCTTTGGTATAGCTGCAGGTCGTTTTATATCCTTGGACAAGTCAATAATCCAATCTGCGTATGATACCTCCTCAAGGTCAATGGTGTTTTTCTCAGTCTTGCTGTCGGTTGTTGTCTCGGTTGTTGTCTCAGTACTGTTTTTTGTTGAGGTTTCTTTTTCTTTATCTGCACTTGAGTTAATTATAACTGTTTTGGTATAGCTGTCCCAGTCAACCTGACAGCCAAGACTTTCGGATACGGCTCTTACGGGAACCATGGTTCTGCTGTCAATAACCATTGCAGGAGTATCAAGTGCAACAGATTTACCGTCCTTTTCAAATGAGGGGGCACCGATGGTCATCTCAATTACGGTATCCTCCTTTGTTGCAGTAACGGTTTTGTCATTGGCGTTCCACTCAATATCGGCTCCAAGTGCCTCAAAAATAGCTCTCATGGGTACCACAGTCCTGCCCTCTACAATTTGTGCGGGGGTGTCGGTGCTAAGCTGCTGACCGTCAATGGTAACGGTTACAGGAGAGGCAGCAAGGGCTGATACGGTAATTGCTGCCGTTAGAGCTGCAGTAACAGCAGTGATGTTAAAAATTGATGTAAATTTCATAATACAATCCTCCATTAGTTTATATATTTGATTATAGCACAGGAGAAACATCAGTGTAAATAGAATATTTATCTTCAATATTTTATATAAGAAAAAAACAATTAAAACAGCAAAAGTTCTCGATTTTTGGTAAACTTATTTTTGCAGGATTAAACAAGTTATTTGTTATTATAAATAAAATAATCAAAATCTGCAGGGATACGGTTATTTCTGCCACCGCTGTTGGCATATATTCCCACAAGAGTGCCGGTGTGCCTTTTGGGGTCATCGGGTACGCCCTCATCACAAAGAAAAATGCAGTTTTCAAGGGTATATAAAAGTGTCATATTATCCTTATCGGTACCGTAATAAAATTTACGTGTAAGGTGCTCAACCTCAACTCTCATATATATTTTGCCTTCGGGTACATTTTCTGCCAATGCAATTATTTCCTCACCGCGGTTACGGTTAATGGCAAGTTCTATGCAGCGGCTGTTATTTCGCTTACAAAGAGAAAGTCTTGCATAGGTGGCGGTGGAGTAATAGCAGGTTAAGCCTGCCTGCTCTGTATCCTCAGGTGCAAATTCAAGTGCGGTTTCGGCCGTATAGCAAAGCTCCTCCTCTCTGTGCACGAGAGTATTTTTGGAGTTCAGCTCAAACAGCTGACCTGATTGTGTGTATATTCTGGCATATCCTCTGCGTTCTGTCAGTGAAAAGCTGTTAAAGTCAGGGTTTCTTACAAACTCCCAGTTAATGTTAAGCTCTGTGTCGTCAAAATCGTCTTTTTCAAAAGTGGGATAATTGCTTTGGGGTAAGATGGGACAGATTTGTTCAAGGCTGGGACCTTTGCCGTTATTTACGGTAAACCAACCGTCTTCTGTCCATTGAACGGGGTCAAGAGCAGTTTCTCTGCCTATGGTGGTGTAGTGACCGCCGTTTGGTCTGCCGCAGAGATATGTGACCCACCAGTCACCGTTTTGCGTTTGTACAAGCTTGCCGTGACCTGTACGCTGTATAGGTGAATCGGGATCAAGCTGACGCATAACGGGGTTATGGGGTGACGGCTCATAGGGACCGTATAAAGAGGCCGACCGACCTGTATTAATTCCATGTCCGTAGCCAGTTCCACCCTCTGCCAGTATTGCGTAATACCAACCGTCCTTTTTAAGAATATGAGGTCCTTCAGGACAGCGCTCTCCCGTACCCTGCCATACCTGTACAGGTTCACCCGTAACCTTTGTGCAGTCGTCATTAAGAGGAACAACGGTAATACCCGGGGCAATTATCATATAATGCCTGCCGTCATCATCAACAAAATGCGAGGGATCTATATTATCAACAGGCAGTACAACGGGCTTTGAATAGGGCCCCTCAGGCATGTCCGAGGTCATAACAAGCTGGCAGCGCATAGGCCCGTTTGATTTATCATTATTATTAAAGCGCAGTGTTGCAAATATGTAAAACCTGCCGTTGTGATAGGAAATATCAGGCGCCCATATTCCTCTGGAATCCATGGTTTCCGACAGGTCAAGCCAGTCATTGTTGGTGATTGCGTGCCCTACTATCTCCCAGTGTACCAAATCCGTTGAGTGGGAAATAGGTATTGCAGGGAAATATTGAAAGCTGGAGTTTACCATATAATAATCGCTGCCTACTCTTATAACCGATGGATCAGGGAAAAATCCCCTTTTTACAGGATTGCAGTATCTCATAAATTTCACCTCTGATAATTGATATATCTAAATTCTCACACAAAGCGCCTGTTTAACAGGGCAATATAACAAACCCATGCTTGCCACGGGTAACTTACCATCGCCAAAAAAAGATAAATCCTTTTTTGCTCCAATAAGTTAAAATGAGTTTATCATAATTTTTTTTGGCTTGCAACAGGGCACATAGCACAGTATATTTTGATATAAAACTAAAAGACGGATACGTTTTGCTGTATCCGTCTTTTAGTTTACAAAATCACAAAAATTATGCAGTGCTTCAAGCACATATCTTTGTTGTTTATAGCTGAGCGAGTCAAAGTATTTAATCAAAGTTTCGTGATCTATGTTTTCTTTTGCTTTAGGAAGTACATCCTGTGTTAGGTAGTCAAGAGTGGTGTTTAATGCTTTTGCAATGCGTAAATAAGTATCAAATGCACCCGGCTTTCTACCTGATTCAATAGCAGACATAAAACCTGGAGAAATATCTGCTAATTCAGAAAGTTTTTCTTGAGTTAAGCCAATTTCTTTTCTTAATAATTTAATTCTATTGCCAATTTTCTGATAATCCATTTCATCACACCCTTAATCCTGTTTGCACTATATGTTACATTTTAATGATTATTTTTACCAATATTAAGGATTTATAATAAAAGATAGGTATAAAATGTTTGCTAATAAATAAAATATATGATATTATTAGTAAAAATAATGAATAAAACTTTACTAAATGAGGAGATGGCTATGAATGTAACCTTTTATTGGCACATAGAGACGGTAATGATAGAAAAAACAGGCGGAACTCTGGGTTTGATTTAGAATTGTGTATAGCAAATTAAAAATAAACTGTTTACTTATTGTATATTTTGAGTTAAAATGATAATATAAATATAAAAATAATATATTAGGAGGAAAAATTATGAATGTGACGTTTTGTGGACACAGAGAGATGATAATGACAGAAAAAATAGACGTAATTTTGAATTTGTATTTAGGAATATGGATTGCTTTGGGCGCCGATACTTTTTATATGGGTAATTGCGGAAATTTTGATATTGCCGTTGCCAGAAAAATAAGGGAAAAGAAAAAGGAAGATCCTTATTTAAGATCAGTTTTGGTTTTACCTTGCAATGAAAGACCGTATATGCCTAACTTATATGACGAAATTGAAATAGCGCCTGAAAGTAATACCTGCAGACGTTTTAATATCTCCAAATGTAATGAATATATGGTTATGAAGGCAGACACGGTTATTGCTTATGTAAAACATAGCGGAGGTGCGAAAAACACAATGAAGTTTGCCAAAAGAAAGGGTAAAGATGTAATTAATATTGCAGAGAAGAGTATATATTAGTGTTTATATTACTAAGAAAAACTATACTTTAAGTTATGAGTACTTCAAGAAAAAAGGGTGTCTGTAGCAGACACCCTAAAGCTTTATGTAAGCTAATATTCAATTTCAGCCGATAAGTACGTCGCTTATTTCGGCAGGAAGGTCTGAAGGATTAATGTTAGCGGAAATAATAAAGTCAACACTATACTTTTCACTCATTTCCTTCAGCTTTGCAACAAGCTTAATAACATCATCATTGTCAAGCTTTGCAACGATTTTGTAAATACCGTCTATAAATACCTTTTCAATATCGTTATCCTGTGAAAAAATACCGTAAATAAAACCGATAAGCTCTCTGTAATTAGCAATAGGAAACTCCTTAACTTCTACAAAACGAATGTCGTAATGTAAATCATAAATATGTCTGTTGTCATCATCAATATAGACAACGTGACCGTTTGACTCCTTGATAGCAGTGTTAGCCATCTCAATAAGACGTTTTGTCTTGCCTTCGCCTTTTTCACCTGCGAGAATTTGAACCATAATGATCTCCTCCTTTATAATAGGCATAATGTTTAGTTCATTACGCATTTTCTGTATGCTTATATTATTAATATTCTATAAAAAACAACAAATCCCTTTTTTATTTTTATAATTTTTTAATAAATTTTTTTGAAAAAATTTGCATAATAATTAGTACTTGCAAAATTTGCCGATTTAAGGTAAAGTTATATAAGGTGTTTTATGAGTAATTATAGATAAAATGGTTTAATATATAACAGAGGTGTTTATTTTGGCAAAGAAGGTAGCAAGGGAATATGGCAACGACAGCATTACTTCATTAAAGGGCGCGGACAGGGTCCGTCTGAGACCGTCGGTAATATTCGGCTCGGACGGACTGGAGGGCTGTCAGCACTCTGCCTTTGAGATACTCTCAAATGCCATTGATGAGGCAAGAGAGGGCTTTGGCGATACAATAGAAATAACACTTTTTAAGGATCATTCCCTAGCAGTGCGTGACCATGGACGAGGTATCCCTGTTGACTACAATACCGTTGAGCAGCGTTATAACTGGGAGCTGCTTTTCTGTGA
>CALIRN010000297.1 GCA_938042265.1 uncultured Eubacteriaceae bacterium | reverse complement strand
ATGGATAAGGCTCACAGCTATAAAAATAAGTGTATTTTTTGCTTTATTGACCAGCTGCCAAAGGGTATGAGAGAAAGCCTTTATTTTAAGGATGATGATTCGCGCTTATCCTTTTTGCACGGCAATTATATAACTCTTACCAATATGAGTGATGAGGATCTGGACAGAATTATTTTCTATCATCTCTCACCCATTAATATTTCTGTACAGGTTACTGACCCTGAAAAAAGAGTATTTATGCTTAAAAATCCCAATGCAGTTAATCTTATGCCCAGAATTAGAAAGCTGGCGGAGCATAAAATTGAAATGAATTTTCAGATTGTACTGTGCAGAGGCATAAACGATGGAGAGTATCTTGACAAAAGCATCAGGGAACTGAGTGAATTTATTGATCCTGCAAGGTGTATGTCCATTGTTCCTTTCGGAATGACAAAATTCAGGGAGGGGTTATATCCCGTTCAGCCATACGATAAGGAAAGTGCGAGACAGGTTATTGCTCAGGTAGAGGCATGGCAGCGAAAGCTCCTTAAGAAAAAGGGTACACGCTTTGCATTTTTGGGTGATGAGTTTTATATAATGGCAGGACTTCCTTTGCCGGAGGATGAGGAATATGAGGGATATCCGCAGCTTGAAAACGGGGTAGGTATGATAACCCTTATGAAAACCGAATTTTATGAGGAATTGGATAATATATTACCTGATGATAAAAAAAGAAGCATAACAATTGCTACAGGAAAAGCATCTTTTGACTTTATTTATTCCTTAGCTTGTGATATAATGAAAAAGATGTCGGGTACGGTTATAGATGTAATTGCTATTGAAAATAACTTCTTTGGTACTACAATTACCGTAAGCGGTCTCATGACGGGCAGTGATATCATTTCACAGCTTAAGGACAGGATAAAAAGCAAATATCTGCTCGTGCCCGAAAATTGTTTGAGAGATGACATTAAAACACGTTTTCTTGATGATGTTGATATTGCCGATGTGGAAAGGGAGCTTAATGTCAGGCTTGTTGTAACATCAGATAACGGTGCCGAATTTTTGAGGCAGATTATAGATTTGCACTGATTACATTAAACCGTGCAATAGATTTGGAGGATTAAGCTATGCCAAAACCAATAGTTGCCATTGTGGGCAGACCTAACGTAGGTAAGTCTACCTTGTTTAACCGTATAGCAGGTGAGCGTATTTCCATTGTGGAGGATACTCCCGGTGTAACAAGGGACAGAATTTATGCCGAGGCGGAATGGCTGCAGTATAACTTTACATTGATAGATACGGGCGGTCTGGAGCCTGAAAGCGACGATATGATGCTTAAGTTTATGTATAACCAGGCAGAGCTTGCCATTGAGGCGGCTGATGTAATCATATTTGTAGGCGATGTAAGAACCGGTGTAACAGATGCGGATATGCAGGTTGCGAATATATTGCGTAAGGCTAAAAAGCCCGTTGTGCTTGCCGTAAACAAGGTGGATGATCTTGCAAAGTACAGTATGGATGTTTACGAGTTTTATTCACTGGGGTTAGGCGACCCTATGGGTGTGTCGGCAGGACAAATGATGGGCATAGGTGACCTTCTTGACGAGGTTGTTAAGCATTTCCCTGAGAGCAGTGAAGGAAGTGAGGAGGACGATACAATCAAGGTTGCCATTGTAGGCAAGCCTAATGTGGGTAAATCCTCACTTATAAACCGCATACTGGGTGAACAGAGAGTAATTGTAAGTGATGTGGCAGGCACTACAAGGGATGCCATTGACTCTCCGTATACCTATAATGGACAGAAGTATGTATTTATTGATACGGCAGGTCTGAGAAGA
>CALIRN010000296.1 GCA_938042265.1 uncultured Eubacteriaceae bacterium | reverse complement strand
AGGGTGTTAAAACGGTAAGGACTCCTGCAAGGGAGTGTACCGAGCTTAAGGGCGTCATGCGTATCCCCGGCAAGGTATTGGGCAAGCTTATGATACCCGACAGCGCAAGGCTGTGGGCGGAGGGCAGCAAGAAGGCCGTTTTGCAGCTTATTAAGGATGAGGGCATCAGGCTTGTATATACCACAAGTGCGCCCTACAGCGACCACCTTCTGGGCAGATACATAAGGCGTGCCATGCCCGAAATCAGGTGGGTAGCGGATTTCAGGGACGAATGGACAAATAATCCCTATACTCTTGACAATCCTTATAATCCCATAAGGACTTCCATTGAAAAGAAAATGGAGTATTCCGTACTTATGGAGGCTGACGCTCTTATTACCAATACTCCCGTTATGCGCAGAAACTTTGTAACAAACAACAGCTTAAAGGGTGATAATTTTTACGTTATTCCAAACGGTTATGATGTAGAGGACTTTGCCGATTATGATTTAAGCAAAAGAACCAATACTAAGCTGACAATGGTTTACACGGGTGCGCTTTACGGCAGAAGAAAGCCCGATACCTTTTTTCAGGCTCTTAAGGAGCTTAAGGAGGAGGGTAAAATTGACGGCTCAAGGGTACTTGTAAGGCTTATCGGCAACTATCATAAGGACAAATTACAGGCACAGATTGACAGCTTTGGTCTTACCGGTCAGTTTGAAATTGTGGGCTATGTACCCCACAATGTATGTATAAAGCATCAGCTTGATGCAGATGTGCTTGTACTTATCGAGGGCTGCGGCAGAGGTGCCGATGCTTTCTATACAGGTAAAATTTTTGAATATATGAATACGGGCAGACCTGTTCTTGCTGTTCTGCCCGAAAATGGTGCCGCTGCTGATTTGGTAAGGGAAAGCAAAATCGGCATTGTGGCACATACTGAAAATGTTGAGGCAATCAAAAGCGTTATAAAGGACTACTACGACAGGTGGCTTGCAGGCAACCTTGATTTTCAGCCTGACAGAGGCGTTATTGAACGCTTTGAAAGAAAAGAGCTTACACGTAAGCTTGCCGAGGTTTTCGGTACATTGAAATAATAGCTGTAAACACGATTTTTGCTTATAAGGAGGTGACATAGTGAAGGTTATCCATTTAATAAGCGGCGGTGATACGGGCGGTGCAAAAACCCATGTTTTAACCCTGCTTGACAATCTGCGAAAACAAAATATTGATGTGGAGCTTTTGTGCATAATGGAGGGTATATTTACCGAAGAAGCACGTGAAAAGGGTATACCTGTCACTGTTATCCCTCAGCAGAGGCGGTGGGATTTAAGCGTACACCGCAAAATACTTGACTTTATTAATTCAAGCGGCTGTGACCTTGTCCATTGCCACGGTGCAAGAGCAAATTACATTGCGCTGTTTATTATGAACAGGGTTAAAGTGCCTATGATAACCACCCTCCACAGCGATTACAAGCTTGATTTTAAGGGCAATCCGCGCAAGCAGATGATTTACACCCCCATAAATGCCTTTGCGCTGCGGCGGTTTAAAAACATACTTACGGTTACGGGAGCCTTTAAAAATATGCTTATTGAAAGAGGCTTTAAATCTGACAGACTCCACGTTATCTATAACGGTGTGGACTTTGATAAAAAGCTAAAGGCGGTATCTCCCGAAAGTTTTATGGAAAGTGTGGGACTTACCTATGAGCCCGATAAAAAATACGTGGGTATTGCTGCAAGAATGTATGCGGTAAAGGGTGTAGAGGTATTCCTTGGAGCTGCAAAGCTGCTTGCACCAAAGCACCCCGATACGGTCTTTCTGGTACTTGGCGACGGTGATATGATGCCGCAATGTAAGGAGTTTGTGGAGAACAATAAGCTGTCGAAGCAGGTTAAGCTCCTTGGACAGATACAGGGTGAACAGCTTATGAACAGCTACTACAGCTTTGTTGACGTAAATACCCTTACCTCTTATTCCGAGAGTTTCCCTTATGCACTTTTAGAGGGGGCAAGGTGCAGGCGCGCAACCGTAGCAACTGCCGTAGGCGGTATACCGGAAATGATACGGGACGGCAAAACGGGATATCTTGTACCGAGCGGTGACGTTGCCGCCCTTGCTGATAAAATAGAGACTTTGCTTGACGATGACGGTCTTAGACATAGCATGGGAAATAACTTTTATGATGATGCCAGGGAACGGTTTTCTGTTGAAAGTATGGCAAAAACTCATATAGATATATATACAAATATAATTGATAAGGAGAAAACGCAATGAAATTAATTGACGAAAAAGGCAGACTTTTCGGTAAGGTGAACGTGGTTGACCTTATTGTGTTTGTAATTATTATAGGTATTGTAGGTGCTGTTGGGTACAGACTTACCTCATCAAGGGTAAATGCAAACGGCGGCAATCCGATTACAGCAAAGGATCAGTATTGTTATGTAACGCTTTACTCATCATTGGTGGTGCCTGAAATTTCTCAGTCGCTTAATGTGGGAGATAAGCTGGTTGCCAACTCACAATATACTGATGCGGAGATTGTTTCCATTGAGGAAAAGCCTGCGGCTTACGTTGCCACAAATTCCGACGGTGAGGCTGTTTTAAGCGAGCACCCAATCTGGAAGGATTTAACCGTTGTTGTTAAGGAAAAAGTTGATCCGTCAAGCGTTATCCTTAAGGTTGGTAATCAGGAGGCAAGAGTTGGCTACAGCTATATTCTTAAAACCCAGACGGTTGAAACCAACTGCAAAATAAGAGGCATTGAGTTTAAGGACCAATAAGGAGTTGATTATATGCCCGCATTTTTAAAAGGCAGTATAATTGTTAATTTAATAGTATGCGGCTGTGCATCCTTAGCAAGGGCTTACAGCAACAGTAAATTAATGGGGTTTGTCAAGGGTTGCGGAGTATGCTTAAAATCAAGTCTGGTATATGGGCTTATAAAAAGATACTTTTACAAGCCTGCTTACTTTGAATACAGCCTGACCTACCGTTTTATACTGTGGCTTGTCAGGGTGCTTGATGTGCCTGTGGGCGCTGTAGGAAGATTTTTTGTGTATCTTACAAAGGGCAGCCTTTTTACGGACTCGGCACTTGCACTTGCTGAAAGTCCTCTGAGGGACAGGTTTAAAGTCTGCGGGGTAACGGGCGTCTTTATTTCCCTCGGTTACGGTGCAGGGCTTTTTGTTAAGGGGGCAGACGCCATACGGTTTGTACCGCCCCTTGTAATTTTGCTTATCTCCCTTGTGGTTTTCTTTATGTCCTACGCTTTGGATGCAGTAAAATACAGTGTTATATTCAGAGTTATTAAATGGTTTACCAAGTGATAATTAATGGTGGTTGTATGAGTAAACAAAATATTATTGTTTTTGCGGTACTGTCATTTGCAATAGGCTTTGCAGGGGCAATGGGCTCACTTATAATGGGGCTTGGTATTGCCTGTGCTCTTGCCTTTGTGCTTATGCTTCTTACCGATTATGAAAAGTCAATATATGTGCTTGCCGCTTACAGTATTATAGACTACGTACTGCGTACCTTTGTGGGCGGTGCCCTTGCCGGAGGCTGGGATGAGGCCTTTTTTCTTGCTTTAATACTGCTGTGGCTTTACAAATGGGCATTTTGCAGGAGTGAAAAGCCCTTTAAGGCAGCTCCTATGGATTTGCCTGTGGTTATCTTCATTGCGGTAATGCTTGTGGTGCTTATTGTAAACTCTCCCGATTTTTCCATATCCCTGGAGGGTTTCCGCGCCATTGTACAGTATGTTTTATGGTATTTTGCAGTACTTCAGCTTGTAAGGGACGAAAAGGGAGCAAAGGGCATTACGGTGTTTTTTGTTGCCATTGTGGGTCTTATGGCAATCCACGGTGTATATCAGTATATAATAGGTGTGGAAATGCCTGCAGGATGGGTTGACCAGAACGAAGCAGGGGTAAGGACAAGGGTTTACTCAATCCTTACAAGCCCCAATATTTTCGGCTCACTGCTGACTCTTGCGGCGCCCATGGCTGTTTCTCTCTGTCTTGGCGAAAAAAGCAGGGGCAGAAAGGTTTTGTTTGGTTTTCTCGCACTTATGATGCTTGCAAGCCTTGTGTTTACGTCTTCAAGAGGTGCGTGGATAGGCTTTGCCGTTGCCTTTATTGTGTATGTGCTTTTAAACGACAAGCGTCTGCTGGTGCCTGGCATTGTTGCCATGGTGCTTGTAATTGTACTTGTGCCAAGCGTAGGCAGCCGTATCACATATATGTTAAGCCCCGAATATATTGAATCCAGCTTAAAGGGCGGACGCCTTGTAAGATGGCTTACGGGCTTGCGTATATTGGAGTTTTACCCTGTATTCGGTTTGGGTCTTGGACACTTTGGCGGAGCTGTTGCCATAAACCATGGCTTGTCTACTGTTGTTGATGTTGAGGTGGTTGACACCTTTTATATGGATAACTATTACCTGAAAACTGCCGTTGAGGCAGGTCTTGTAGGTCTTGCCGCTTTTACAATGCTTATGTATCAGGTGTTTATAAACGGTCTTAGAGTGGTTAAGCTTACGGAGGGTGATGATTTCCACAGGCTTTCCTGCGGTATTCTTGCAGGTTTAAGCGGTGTTATTATCCACAACTGGGTGGAAAATGTGTTTGAAGTACCGCTGATGACAACCGTATTTTGGATGTTTGTGGGTGTGCTTATGGCTGTATGGTACAGTAAAAAGCACGGTATTGAAAGAAAATAATTTTTAATTTGCGGCCTGCCCTGCGGCTTGGAGGTAGATGCTATGATAAATTTATTAATAGCAGGTTATCACGGCTTTGGCAACTGCGGCGATGAGGCAATTTTACTTGCCATGACAACCAACATAAGAGCTATGGCTCCCGATGTGGAAATTACCGCACTGTCCTATAAGCCGGAATTTACAAAAACTGAATATAATGTAAAAGCCGTACAGAGATTTAACGTTGCGGAGGTGCTTAAAACCATACGTCACAGTGATATTGTTTTAAGCGGAGGAGGTACGCTGCTGCAGGACGGTACAAGTACCCGCTCTCTTATTTATTATCTTGCAATTATTAAAATGGCAAAGCTTTTTAAAAAGCGTGTTATGCTTTATGCCAACGGTATAGGCCCCGTAAACGGCAGGCTTAACCGACGTCTTGTAAAATCGGTGGTAAATACGGTGGATATGATTACTTTAAGGGAAAAGCTGTCCGAGGCGGACTTAAGAAGTATAGGCGTAAGTAAGCCCAATATTATAGTTACGGCCGACCCTGCCTTTACCCTTAAATCGATTACTGACAGCGAGGCGGATAAAATCCTTGTTTCCGAGGGAGTGCCTCAGGATAAGCAGCTTGTGGGCGTGTCGGTGCGTGCATGGAGCAGAGCACTTGGCGGTGATGAATATCTTGAAAAAATAGCGCGGGTCTGTGATAATCTTGTAAAAGCGGGTAAAAACGTAGTGTTTGTACCTATGGAATATCCAAAGGATTTGGATGTATCAAGACGTGTTATTTCCAAAATGAGTCAGAAGGCATATATTATTGAAAACCGCTACAATCCGCCCCAGATTATGGGCATTGTAGGCAGGCTTGACCTTATGCTGAGTATGCGTCTGCATACACTAATATTTGCTGCCGTTAAAAATGTGCCAATGCTGGGTATCATCTATGACCCTAAGGTGGAATATTATCTTAAGGTACTGGAGATGCCTGAGGCAGGTGATGTGCGCAGCGAGCACATAAATGTGGATAAGGTAACAAGCCGTGCCATGGCAATATTTGCGGATATGGAAGGCTACAAGGCTTCTCTTAAGAAAAATGCGGATATTATGATGGACAGAGCAAATGAAAACGACAGACTGCTGAATAAGCAGCTTGATATAATAAGAGGGAAAAATAAAGAAAGCAGGTATTGTCGGGGGCTTTAAGCTGACGGTATCTGTCAGGAGGTGTTGTGATGAAAAAACTGGTTTTAGGGATTGAAATTTTAATGGCCACCTGTATTCTTGCAGGCGGTACGGTTTTTGCGGCAACCATAGGTACGGAGAGTGACCCCTTGGTGTCAAAGAGCTATGTGGACAGCAAGATTGAGCAGGTGCTTACACTTATAAACAGCAACGGCAGCGGAGGCACTGCAAGTGTGGATACCGATGCCATTGTCAGTCAGGTTATTGAAAAGATAAACGAGGGTGATCTTACGGGCGGCTCAGTTGCAGTAGACGGCTATGTGCCCGTAAGCGTTGCCGTAGGTCAGACCATATACGGCGGTGAGGGTACGGAGCTTATTCTGCGTGCGGGCAAGGGCGACATTGTAGTTTCGGGTGTTGACGGCATTGCCGATATTACAACAGGCGGCGAGCTTGGCAACGGCAGCAAGGCTACAAAAAATCACCTGATGATTGTACCCCGTAACGATGGCAGAGGTGTAAAGGTTACTGAGGCTGCATGGTTTCTTGTAAAGGGAGAATACGAGGTAAAATAACAGTTAAGTAAGAGGTTATATATGGACAAGGTTGATATATTGGGTGTTCCTTTTGTTAATATAAGTCCTCAGGGGGCAGTGGACAGGATATGTGAATACCTTAATTCATACGGCAAGCACATAGTTTTTACCCCCAACCCGGAAATGGTTATGCTGGCGCAGAAGGATCCGGAGTTTAATGAGGTACTTAATAAATCGGATATGAACATACCCGACGGCATAGGTATTATATACGCAAGTAAAATCAAAAAAAGACCCATAAGAGAGAGGGTTGCGGGATATGACACCGTACAGGCGGTATTTGAAAGAATAAAGGACAGCGGTAAAACCGTTTACTTCTTCGGCGGTGCTCCAGGCGTAACCGACGCTGCTAAGGCTGAAATGGAAAAGAACCATAAGGGACTTAAAATTATCGGTTGTGCCAACGGTTATTTTGACGCTGTAAGGGAAAGGGAAATAATTTCAGAGATTAATGAAAAGCACCCGGATCTGCTTTTGGTGGGTATAGGCTTTCCCAAGCAGGAAAAATGGATTTACAGCCATATAAATGAGCTTAATGTTAAGGCAGCAATAGGCGTGGGCGGTAGCTTTGACGTTATGAGCGGCAGGGTAAAGCGTGCCCCCGATATATTTATTAAGCTGGGGCTTGAGTGGTTTCACAGGCTTATTACACAGCCAAGCCGCTTTGTAAGGATGCTGCAGCTTCCGCTGTTTATGTTAAAGGTAATGTTTTCAAAGAAATAAAGGAAAAAGGAAAGGAGATTTAAAATGAAGAAATATTTAATCAGTGAGGCAGTAATTGCCATGGCGTCTGTTTTTGCTCTATCCGCAGCAGTGTGGGCAGATGCTTCACAGTCAAGATACTTTGTGGATATGAATAATCAGAGCTACGGCTTTTGGGCTATTGATGAAGTTGATGAGCTTTATCAGGCAGGTGTTGTAAGAGGTATAGGAGATAATAAATTTGCCCCTGCAAATCTTATGGAAAGAGGAGATTTTGTCCTCATGCTGGAAAATGCCTTCCATTATCCTGCAATTTCCGCAAACAAATACAATTTTGCTGATGTAAAGCAGGAGGATTATTATTTTACCGCAATAAATAATGCAAGGGGTAACGGTATTGTTGAGGATACACCGGTATTTAATCCTCAGGACCCCATAAAGAGGGTTGACGCATTTAAAATGCTGTATAATACAATGAATATTTATGGCTGTGTAGGCTCTAATGGCTCAACTGACGTTTCCATGTATACGGACAGCAGTCTTTTGCTTAACACAAAGGATAAAATCGCTGTGGGTACTCTTACAAAGCTTGGCATTATTACAGGCTCCAATGGTGAGCTTAAGCCTAATGATACCGTAACAAGGGCTGAAATGGCAGTTATGCTTTCCAGAGCAATGGAGGTTTATAAGGTTAACGGCAAGGAGGCAAATACAGGCACAAAGCAGGAGCTTAAGCCTATTTTATCGGGTGCGGAGGCTAATCCTGATCCTGACAGAACAACAAATACACTTGAAAAGATTACGGAAACCTTTGTGGTATCTGACGGTGCAAGTGCTGAAATTGACGGCAATGAAATTGCGGTTGTCACAGGAGACGGTGTTATTGCACAGGGAGGCGGCACAAGCCTTACAATAGACGGCAGCAAAGCGTCAACAGCAGCAAAGGGCAGCAAGGTTGTTTCCGTACTGGAGGGTGCGGAGGCAGAGCTTACGGATATGGATATTAATGCAAGTGCAAATGCTTCCACCGGCGTGTATGTTGATGAGGACAGTGAGGCTATTATTGAAAGCTCCAAGGTCTTTGCAAGATATGAGGACGGCAGAGCTGTTGAAAGCGGGGGTAAACTGACTGTTACGGATTCAACTCTTCAGTCTGCAAAGGAAGAGGCTGTTAAGCTGTACGGCGGTGCGGATACTAATATTGAAAACTCGGTTATTATTGCAGAGAAGGAAAACAGCGGCATTGTTATAGCAAATAATAACGACAGCTATGATACAGCAACCATTAATCTATCGGATGTTGAGTTTAAGGGCAGCAGTAAGGGCTCTGCGATTAAGGTTGAAAATGCAAAAGCTGTTATTAATTTAAAGAACGTAGTACTTGACGGTATCGAAACCATATTGGAAACAGCTTATAACTACAGCAGGGGCATTAGAAATACTGATGTTACCCTTAACCTTGACGGACAGAAGCTTGAGGGGGAAATTAAGGGTGATGATATGGCTGTAATAAATCTTAACCTTACAAACGGCAGTACATTTAAGGGTAAAATCAATTATTCCAACACGATAAAGTCAATGAATGTTGAAATAAGCAGTGACAGTCTGATTGAATTAACCGGTGACTGCTATGTTGACGCTTTTATTGTTACTGATGAGGATTTGAGGCAGAGCAGAAACTTCATGGATATCGTAGATGATAACGGTTCAATAATTTATTATAATGCGGATAATCATGAAAATGATTACCTTGATGACGGTACCTATGCACTGCAAAACGGCGGTGTTATTACACCGGCAAGTAAATAATTGATTGATTTTTTTAGGCATTGTTTAATACAATGCCTTTTTTAGTGGAAAAAGGCTAAATAGTGGGGACAGAGGTTGTTCGGGAAAGCAGCTTTATATAATAATAAAAGTTGGCTTAAGCATTGCAAACTACTTAAATAAGTGTTATATTAAGGCTATGGATATTGCTGATTTATATAATATGCTTTCCTTTAGATATGGTTTTTTAGATGATTCCGAGCTTAAAGATGAATTAGTAAAGCTTGTTACAGATGGAATATCACCATATAGCTTACCTGATATTTATGCAGTATCAGGTTATATGAACATTAAACCAAGCGAAGCGGTTAATATTTTAAATATAGACAACTCGGAAAGCGTAAATACTTTTAAGGCTTTAGATGCTTCTGTTGAAGATAAAACCTATTGCGAGATGATATATGATGCCGTAAAATATGTGGAGGAGGTTGAGTATACCTATAACAGCGCTAACCTGTTAAGTACCTTAAAGCAGGGTGATATTGTATCATATAAATATACCTATATTCCTAACGGAAATATAAGTGATATTGATGATTATGTAAATAACCTGCATACACGATATTCGTACAGTGGAAGAAATCAGCTTGTAAGTGAAATATCAAGAAATACGGAAACTAACAGTATTACAAACAATATATCCTATGAGTATGATGCCGCGGGCAACAGAATTTATATTAACTGCACTGGCTATGAGTCTGAATATATCTATGATGCAAATAACAGGCTTATAACCGAAAAAAGAGATAATAAGCGTACTGAGGATGATGAAATTATATCGTACCAATATGATAAAAACGGAAACAGGATTGGTATCAGCGGAGCTGCCACAACCTATAGTGCTTATCCTACGGCTGCCACAACCTATACCTATGACGCCTTTAACAGACTTACACAAATAAGCTACGGCAAGTAATGTCTATAAGTATGATTATTATGTAAACGGGCTTAGAATGAGTAAGGACGTAAACGGTACCAAAACCTATTTCCAGTGGGACGGAGATCAGCTATGGGGACTGTCTGCCAACACGAGAAACTCACTTACACATTATTACTATAGAGGATTTAACGGAAATATTAAGGATAATTACAGCGCAGCCTATATCTATAATGGTCATGGTGATGTTGTTAAGGTTGCAAATTCAAGCGGCACTGTAACAAGAAACTATGCCTATGATGCTTTTGGAGTAATAAGCAGTACAAGCAGTACAGACAGCAATCCATGGCGCTACTGCGGCTACGATACGGAAACGGACAATAAATCTGCAAAAAACCTAAAAAACTCTTGACATATACATTTTACTCTGCTAAAATGTGAATAATCAAATAAAATAAGCGTTGATTGAGATAAATGATTGTAGGTTAAAGCTTTCAGAGAGCCGTCGTTTGCTGTGAGGCGGCAGCATTGCTTATGTATCTATCCCTCAGGAGCTATTATCCTGAAACCTTGTTGCATTAAGGATAATCGGTATGTCCCGTTACAGACAGGAGCTTGTTTGAGCTTAGTAAGCGGTATACAGTAATGTGTGTCGGAATAAGGGTGGTAACACGTGCAATCCTCGTCCCTGATATTTTGTCGGGTACGGGGTTTTTTTATGCAATGAGCGGTTGCATTAATAATGGTATTGTTGTATAATAAACTATGAATACACAATTTTAACCGTTTAATTTGAATACATAAAATTTTTAACACATAAACAGAAATAAATATTTTTCAGGAAGGTGACTTGGATGAACAGACATGTGTTGTCTATTTTGGTTGAAAACCAGGCGGGTGTTTTAAGCAGGGTTACAGGTCTTTTTTCAAGACGTGGCTATAATATTTCAAGCCTGAGCGTTGACGTTACAGAGGAGGTTGAGCGCTCACGTATTACGGTTGTGGTATTCTGCGACGATATGATTATTGACCAGATTAAAAAACAGGTTGATAAGCTGGTTGATGTTGTCAGAGTGGTGGAGCTTAAGCCCGAAAGAGCTGTTTTCAGAGAGCTTGCCTTAATTAAGGTTGAGGCTGACAAGAAAACAAGGGTTGAAATTTTCAGCATAGTTGAAACTTTCAGAGCAAAGGTTATTGATGTTGCAAGTGAAACCGTTACTGTTGAGATTACCGGTGACCAGTCAAAAATTGCTGCCTTTATTGCGGCAGTGGAGGACTACGGCATAAAGGAGATAGTAAGGACAGGTCTGACAGGTCTTTGCAGGGGCAATAATCCCATAAAAAAGCACAAGCTCTGTGATTAAAGCATGCATAAGCGCAGACTTTCACATAAATTTTTTATTACCAAGCTAAAATCGGAACAAGGTTCCGGTTACATAAATTTAATATTATATTTTATTTTTTCAGGAGGCAATGCAAAATGGCAAACGCAAAAATTTTCTATCAGGAAGATTGTAACTTAAGCTTATTAAATGGCAAGACAGTTGCTATCATTGGTTATGGCAGCCAGGGTCATGCTCATGCTCTTAACCTTAAGGAGTCAGGTGTAAATGTAATCATCGGCCTTTACGAGGGCAGCAAGAGCTGGGCTAAGGCTGAGGCACAGGGTCTTAAGGTTATGACAAGTTCAGAGGCTGCTAAGGCTGCCGATATCATTATGATCCTTATTAATGATGAAAAGCAGGCTGCACTTTATAAGGAGTCTATTGAGCCTAACCTTGAGGCAGGTAATATGCTTATGTTCGCTCACGGCTTCAATATTCATTTCGGTCTTATTAACCCACCAAAGGATGTTGACGTTACAATGATTGCGCCCAAGGGTCCGGGACATACCGTAAGAAGTGAGTATCAGGCTGGTAAGGGTGTTCCTTGTCTTATAGCTGTTGAGCAGGACGCTACAGGTCAGGCACAGGATATTGCACTTGCTTATGCTTTAGGTATAGGCGGTGCAAGAGCAGGTGTTCTTGAAACTACCTTCAGAACAGAAACGGAAACTGACCTTTTCGGTGAGCAGGCTGTACTTTGCGGTGGTGTTTGCGCACTTATGCAGGCTGGTTTCG
>CALIRN010000295.1 GCA_938042265.1 uncultured Eubacteriaceae bacterium | reverse complement strand
CGTATAAACCTGCCTCAACGGCATTTAATAGCTTTTGCATTTCAGGTCGCGCCTCAATGGTTTCCCCTGAAACAACCTCTCTGTAAATGTCTGATATTGCAAGAGATTTTTCCTTGGCAAGCTGCAGTAGCGTACGTTCGTGCCGTGCAAGGGTTTCAGCTTCTCCTAGCTGCTCAAGCTCACGGTCCTTTCGGCTTTTTCGTAAATAAATTGCGTACATTGTACCAACTCCTTTATTTGTAAAATTTTATGTAGCACAAATAAAAGGTATGTGATATAATGTACTTGCTGGGGTGCATTATATCAGGTTTTACCTTTTATGTGTATCCTTATCCTCCTGCGCCAACAGGAGGATTTTTTATATAATTAAAATGTTGAGAAATAAAACTTGTTTATATTCTAAATTAATTAAACAAGAAAAAAGGTTATTTATGCTTGCTACGTTATGCGAACAATATTAAATTTTTCATATTTTTTTTCTTAAAAAATTAAAGAACTCCATCAATAACACTTCTTATCTTACATCACTTTGGAAGTATATTGCTTTGCCGAGTATGCGAATTTGGTCTAAAACATTCCCTGTATATACAATAGGTTTGTAGTTGGGGTTTTCGGACATAAGTTTTATGGTTTTTTCTTCAGTATAATAATAAACTCTTTTTAGGGTAACCTCATCATCGATTATTATAGCAGCAATTTCGCCGTTATCCACGATGGATTGTTTGCGTATAAAAACTATATCCCCATCTAATATTCTGGCGCCTATCATACTGTCGCCTTTCGCTCTTAAGCAGAAATCAGCTTTTATTTCAGTGCCCGCTTCAATATAACTTTCTCGGTCCTCTTGGGCAAAAATAGGCTCGCCGCAAGCTATTTCGCCTAAAAGTGGTATTTTATGAGTAGTAATAGGCATTACATTATCATATTGATACGGGTCGATGTCATTTATAATAAATTCCTGTTCGTTATCTAACATTTGCAATAACTCATTAATCTCAAGCCCTACTATGTTAGCAACACTTTTTATTGTTTCTAAAGATGGAGTTATGGGTTTTCCGTTTTTGGGATTTTTGTTTTTTTCAAGCATTGAAATATACCCCTTGCTTATACCCGTTTTTTCTGAAAACATTTCCATAGACATTTTTGTTTTGTCTCTGTATGCTTTGATAATTTCACCTAAATTCATAGATTGAGCCTCCTTTCTGTACAATATATTATACATTAGAAAATCAAAATAAGCAATTTGTAATGTTTAACGAATTGAACGTAGTTTAATTAACTAAAAATTGTGCAACATTTTATGTTTAACTGACTTGACACATAGTGTTTAATATGTTAAACTAAATGCAACTCAAGGAGGTGAGGAATTTGATAACAAGAATTAAAGAACTTAGAGAGAACAAGAATATGAGCCAGTGTGATTTAGCAAAAAAGTCAGGTGTTTCAAGAACTATAATATCCGCACTCGAAACTGGAAAAGCAACAGTTACAACAAACATAACAATGCAGAAAATATCGGAGGCATTAAATGAGGATGTTTCGGTTGTTTTTTTTGGAAATTGAGTTTAATTGACTAAATGACGTAAGAAGTAAAATCATAGGACAAACTCAGAATTTAATATATTTTAAGGAGGTGATTTATATGCTTGTTGCTAGAAAGAAATGTAAAAACGTCAATGCATACGTAGAAATTTATGACGATAATGTACAGCCTGAAAGAACAGAGGAAATACTGGACAGGTGTGCAGAAATATGCTCAAGGAGTGTAATTGCAAAGGCGGTAAAAGACGCAAATACAGCATGAGGTAAATTATGTTAAGACAAATGAAAAAGCCTCCTGCGCCAACAGGAGGCAAAGTAAGGAGAACGTGCTCCACAAAAATTACTCAATTTAATTGTAGCACGTTTCTCCCTAAATGTAAAGGAGGAAAATTTAAAGATAAACATGGACAAGGAACATAAGGCAATAAAAAGATTACAAGAAGCCTCAGAAATGAGTTTGAACTATTATGGCAAGCCACTTGTGATTACGTACAGTGGCGGTAAAGACAGCGAGGTGCTGCTTGAACTTGCTATACGTAGTGGCATTGATTTTGAAGTAAATCACAGCCATACAACGGCAGATGCACCACAAACGGTATATCATGTCAGGGAAGTATTTGCTGCTATGGAGAATAGAGGAATTAAATGTACTATTGATTATCCTAAGATGTCTATGTGGCAACTGATACCTAAAATGAAATATCCTCCAACTAGATTGTACAGATATTGTTGCTCTTATTTAAAAGAGGGCAGTTGTAAGCACAGAATGATTGCAACAGGTGTCAGGTGGGCAGAAATGGCAGGGTTGCGGGGGGGGGGTACTGATAGTGCTTGAGATAACCCCAATAACACTTAGACAGGCAAACGAGTTTGTTACGAAATACCACCGACACCATAAGCCCAGCAGGGGACATAAATTTTCAATCGGGGTATGTGAGGACGGGAGGCTCGTCGGTGTTTGCATTTGCGGCAGGCCAGTAAGCAGACACCTCGACGACGGAAAAACACTTGAAGTAAACCGCCTTTGTACGGACGGCACATACAACGCTTGCAGCATTTTGTACGCAGCAGCTTACAGGGCGGCAACAGCTATGGGCTACAAAAGAGTTATCACATACATTCTCGAAAGCGAGCCGGGGACAAGCCTCAAGGCGGCAGGATATAAATGCGAG
>CALIRN010000294.1 GCA_938042265.1 uncultured Eubacteriaceae bacterium | reverse complement strand
GTCTGTAACCCACACACTGTCACAAAGTCTGTCCAGCCCTGTCTGATACAAAAGAGGAGCGTCAATTACGGTTATTTTACTGTCACTTTTATCTGCCAGCGCCTTAACTCTATCTGTAATATGCCTGTGGGTAATACGGTTAAGCCTCTCCAGTGCCCTTTTATCGTTAAACACTATATTCCCCAGGCTTTTTCTGTCAATCTCTCCCGATGCAGCTAGGATACTGCCGCCGAATGCCTCTACTATTTCATTATAAGCGATGCCGCCCTTAAGCATATTTTCATGAGCAATTTTATCACAGTCAATTACAAAAGCCCCCAAGGACCTTAATGCAGCTGCAACAGTGCTTTTTCCGCTGCCGCTGCCCCCCGTTAAGCCTATAATTTTATTTTGCTTCATACCAGGTTTCTCCAATGTGTACATCAGTTTCAAGAGGTACGGCAAGCTGTACGGCTTTTTCCATTTCCTCAGTCATTATGCTTTTAACCCGCTCCAGCTCATCCTTCTGCGCCTCAATAAGCAGCTCATCATGGACCTGTAAAATAAGCTTTGATTTAAGGCCCTCGTTTTTAAGCCTTCGGTGTACCCTAACCATAGCTATTTTTATAATATCGGCAGCACTGCCCTGTACAGGCATATTCATTGCCACGCGCTCACCAAAGGAGCGCTGCACAAAATTGGAGCTTGAAATTTCGGGTATATGTCTTATCCTGTTAAATATGGTGGAAGCATAGCCCCTCTTTTGAGCAGACTCCACCATATCGTTCATAAACTTCCTTACCTTGGGATATTTTTCAAAATATCCCTCAATATATCTTTCCGCCTCCTTACGGCTTATGCCTATATCCTGTCCCAGACTAAAGGCTCCTATACCGTAAACTATGCCAAAGTTTACCGCTTTAGCATTGGAGCGCTGCAAAGGTGTAACCTGCTCAAAAGGCACATTAAACACCTGGGAGGCGGTAAGGGCATGTATATCCTGCCCCTCCTTAAAGGCATTTATCAGTGTTTCATCTCCCGACATATGTGCAAGCACCCTAAGCTCGATCTGTGAATAATCGCCATCCACAAACACACAGCCCTCTTTGGGTATAAACACCTTTCTAAGCTGTCTGCCCAGCTCAAGACGGATAGGTATATTCTGCAAATTAGGCTCTGTAGAGCTTATTCTGCCCGTAGTGGTAATTGTCTGGTTAAAGGTGGAGTATATTCTGTCGGTTTTTTCATCAAGTACGGCAAGAAGACCATCTGCATATGTGGATTTAAGCTTAACATAGGTGCGGTATTCCAGCACCCTGCCTACAATCTCGTCCTTATCCTTAAGCTTTTCCAGTACATCGGCAGCGGTTGACCAGCCCGTTTTTGTCTTTTTGCCGCCCTTTAAACCAAGCTTTTCAAACAGGATAACACCAAGCTGCTTTGGAGAGTTAATGTTGAACTCCTCTCCTGCAAGCCAGTAAATATCCGCCTTAAGCTCCTCAATTTTGCCCTCAAGGCTTTTGCCGTATTCAATAAGACCCTGTCGGTCAACGCCCATGCCTGCAATCTCCATATCGGCAAGTACGTATATAAGAGGCAAATCTATATCATAGTAAAGCTGATGCTGATTATTTGCCTCAAGCTCATCTGCCATAACGGCCTTTGCTCTTAAGCCAACCTCCGCCATGGTGCCAAAAAGCTTTGTTTTCTCCTCCCTGTTAAGGGCGACAGGAGAAATACGGCTTTTGCCTTTACCCAGTATTTCCTCAACAGAGGGATAGCTTTCATTAAGGAAATCCTCAGCCAACTCATTATATTCATATTCATCTCTGCCCGAATTAAGTATATATGAGGCAATAACATTGTCAAACTCAATGCCGTTTAAGGCTATTCCCCGATTGTAAAGGCTGACAATATCCTTTTTTCCGTCATGGGCAATCTTGGGACAATCCGATTCAAAAAAAGCACCTGCAGCCTCAAGCAGCTCACTCTCGGGCAATTCAATCACCGTTGCCCTGCCCTGTTCATCGCTTAAGGCAAGCGCCGCAATGACATCATTATCATATATAATACGGTAGGAAACCTGCGCAAAGGGATTTAAATCCGCAATGGCCCGCTTTGCGGCAGAAAAACTGTCAATATAAGTAAACTCGCCTGTTTTTACATCGTTATGATTTACCTTTTCCGTATCAAAACGGCTTAACATACTCTTAAACTCATATTCCTTAAAAAGCTCATAGGCGTCTTTGTTAAATATATCGCGGATTATACCGTCATCCTCCGTAAAATCAAGAGGCACATCCGTCTTTATTGTTACAAGAAATTTGCTCATCCTTGCCTGATCCGCATACTCCTTAAGGTTTTGAGATGCCTTTGCAGGCTTTATTTTATCTGCATTTAAAATTGCATTTTCAACGGTTTTGTATTCGCTTATTATTTTAATTGCGGTTTTTTCGCCAATAGAGGGTACGCCTGGCACATTATCACTGGTATCACCCATAAGCGCCTTTACCTCTATAAACTCGGTTGGAGTTACGCCATAAACCGCCGCAACGTCCTCCGCCCTATAGTCCTCAACCACAGTCTGACCGCCCTTTGTTTTGGGTATCCTTACTCTTATTACATCATCTGCAAGCTGTAATAAATCTCTGTCACCCGATACAATAACGGGCTCCATCCCCATTTTTTCACTTATTTTGGCAAGAGTACCAAGCAGGTCATCAGCCTCAAAGCCGCCCATTTCATACATTTTAATACCCATAGCGGCAAGTATACGCTTTAAAATGGGCATCTGAGGCTTAAGCTCCTCCGGCATACCCTTACGTGTACCCTTATATTCCTTATACTCCAAATGTCTGAAGGTAGGCTGATGCACATCAAAACAGACCGCTACCCTCTGAGGCTTTTCCTCATCAAACAATTTAAAAAATATATTTAAAAAGCCGAAAACTCCACCCGTATATTCTCCGTTTTTATTACTCAGATAGGGCATAGCGTAAAAGCCCCTATTTATAAGGCTGTTTCCGTCCAAAAGCATAATTTTGTCCGCCATAATTTAACCTCCAGTACAAAAACCTATTATTTCTAGTATACATTGATTTTACCAATAAATAAAGGGGAAAATTCGATTTTGTAAAAAATTTATCAAAATTTTTTTCTTTCAGGGCATATACTACCACAATATGGGAAAAATATAAATAAAAACTAAGGAGGCAATAAAGATGAGAATACCAAATCATGTAGGCATTATTCCCGACGGAAACAGACGCTATGCCTCATCACTCGGCTTAGATAAATCAGAGGGCTATGAAAAGGGGCTTGCTCCCGGCTTATCAGCATTTAACGCTCTGAAGGAGGCGGGAGTGAAGGAGATAACCTTTTACGGTTTTACAGTTGATAACACAAAACGCCCCGCAAGGCAGCGTCTTGCCTTTACAAAGGCCTGCGTTGACGCAGTAAAGCTGATAGGCTCCACTGATTGCGACCTGCTTGTAATAGGCAATACGGACTCAAAAATGTTTCCGGACGAGCTTAAGCCCTATACTAAACGCACTCGCATAGGCAATGGGGGAATTAAGCTTAATTTTCTTGTAAATTACAGCCCCATATGGGATTTAAGTACAGGCACACCCCGCTCCAACGATATTTCAAGAATTGACCTTATTATACGTTGGGGAGGAATGCGCAGGCTGTCGGGCTTTTTACCCATGCAGAGCGTTTATTCCGATTTTTATGTGGTAAACGCCCTGTGGCCTGATTTTAATGTACAGCATATAACTGAGGCACTTAACTGGTATAACACACAGGACATTACGCTTGGCGGTTGAATTTACATTTAAAATGAGACTGCCATTAACAGCCTGAGGGGTTAGCCAAGGTTGGCGTAACCCCTTTAAAATAAGTAGATTAAAACAACACGGGGACTGCCTGGATTGATAATCCGCCCGACCCCAATTTTTATAATATATCATTATTTCATAAAAACAGGAGCCGATTTTCAGCCACTGCTATATGTAAACAGATTATTTATTTGTTTTCGTCGTCGGTATTGCAGTTTTTGTTTAACTGATTTAAAGTATTTTTAATACTTCTGGGAATGGGTACAAATACGGAAGCA